>CALJDJ010000063.1 GCA_938023705.1 uncultured Collinsella sp. | reverse complement strand
AAGCGTCCTAGTGTTCGCTTCTAATAAAGAAGGCCAAGATTCGGGACGCAGTTCACGCAAGGACTGTCCCCATCTGCCGAATTAGGCGAGACTCTCCAGCACGCGACGGAGCTCCTGCTGGACGGCGTGGTCGCGGTTGCACCCCACCACGCGATCGGCGACTGCCTTGAGCGCGGGGCGTGCGTTTTCCATCGCGCAGCCCGTGCCGACAAAGCGAATGATCTCGTAGTCGTTCATCGAGTCGCCAAACGCCATGACCTCGTCGCGTTCGACGCCATAGTGCTCCATGAGCTGTGCGATGCCCGAGGCCTTCGACACACCGGGCTGCATGGCATCGATCCACGCGTTGCCCGAAGGCGCGAAAGAGAACAGGCCGCCCAGCTCGCGCTGCAACACGTAGGCGTTGTCCATCACGTTGCCGTCATCGCAGATAATCGATGCCTTGATGATATTCACATGCGGATCGGGCAGTCCCCAAATGCGTTCGGCGTTGGGCAGATCTT
The DNA here is from genome assembly GCA_938023705.1 of uncultured Collinsella sp. GTDB lineage: Bacteria > Actinomycetota > Coriobacteriia > Coriobacteriales > Coriobacteriaceae > Collinsella. The sequence continues at coordinate 2,675 of CALJDJ010000063.1, read as the reverse complement.
TGTCGATCTCGCGGACAAATTTGTCCTCGTCGTCGAGCAAAAAGGACTTGGTGCGATCAAAGAGCGCCAGATGCATGTTAGGAAACATCTTGACCGTGCGCGCGAGCTTGCGGACGGCGAGATGCGAATATACCTCGCGATCGACCTCGACCCCTTCTGCATAGACCTGCGCACCATTCGCCGCAACAAAGTCCATTTTGTCGACCACGGGCGCAAAGAACTCGCATAGGCGGTCGTAACGGCGGCCCGAGGACGCAGCAAAGTGCACGCCGCGCTCGCGCAGGGCCTCAATCAGCTCATATGTCTCGGGCGGTACCTGGCTATTCTCATCAAGCAACGTGCCGTCCATATCGGATGCAATCAGTTTAAACATAGAAAAGCTCCCTTCGGGCTTGATGGAATCGGATGTATATCCAAAATCACCGTACCCAAAGGGAGCTCAAATAAGACTCCGCGGACGCAAACGTTACAAGGACCTGGCAAATAGCTCACGCGCGCCAGAGGCCCTACGGTCGCGGCGTCAGGCGACACGCCACCCCGACGGCCAGTCGTTTAAAAACGTCCCCGATGACTAGTCGGCGTAGGTGAAGGTTGTGACGTCGAACATGCCCTCGGGGCGGATGCGGAGCGTCGGGATGACCGGCAGGGGCAGGAAGATGATGCCCATGATGGGGTCGAGCGGCGGCTCAATACCCATGGCGCGCGCCTTGACCATAAAGTCGTCGTGCTGCGCCGCAACGTCTTCGGCAGCGCCCTCGCTCATCAGGCCGCCGAGCGCCAGCGGAATGCGCGCCACGACCTCGCCGTTGCGCACCAGCACGTGGCCGCCCTGCCCCACGGCCTCAACGGCAGCCATCATATCCGCCGCATTGTCGCCCACCACGCACACGTTGTGCGAGTCGTGGCCGATCGTGGAGGCAATGGCGCCGCCCGTGATGGTAAAGCCGCGCACCCAACCACGGCCGATATGCTTGCCGACCAAGCCCAGACCCGCGGGGCCGTCGCCGTCGGCGCCCTCGGCCTGCAGCGACACGCCACGGCCATGGCGCTCAATCAGCATAATGCGGCGCAAGTCCTCGTCAGTCTCAGGACGAACCATACCCGTGATGGCCTTACCCGGCACCACGTCAATCACAGCCTCGCCCGGCTTAAAGGCATAGTCGAACACGTCGAGCGATAGCTTCGGCAGTTTAACGGAAGCACGCAGCTCATCGGCAAGGGCCGCAACCTCGGCCATCTCGGGTGCAATCTCGCCCACAAAGGTGCCGTCCTGCGCCACCAGGGCACCGGCGGCATATACGCGATGCGGAGCCTTAGCAAACGTCAGGTCATCGAGCAACAGCAGGTCAGCGCGCTTGCCCGGGGCGATTGCGCCGCGGAGCTCGTGCGGGTCGCGACAACCGTGGTCCAGACCAAACGCCTCGGCCGTAGAAAGGGACGCCATAGAGATGGCAACCACGGGGTCAATACCGGCCTCGATAGCCACGCGGCAGGCGTTGTCGATCATACCGGTCGAAAGCGCATCGGAGGGAGCACGGTCGTCAGTCGCAAAACAGCAGCGGCGGGCGCGCACGGGATTCTCCAGCAGCATCGGGGACAAATTGGCCAGGTCGTGGCTGCACGTGCCCTCACGCAGCATCACATACATGCCGCGGGATAGCTTGTCGAGCGCCTCCTCGGGAATCGTCGACTCGTGGTCGGCGATAATGCCCGCTGCGGCATAGGCGTTGAGGTCCTTACCGGCAACGAGCGGCGCATGGCCGTCGACCTGCTTGGACGGCGTCTGGTTGGCAGCATCGATGCGAGCACAGGTCTCGGGGTCGGCCATAAAGACGCCCGGCAGGTTCATCATTTCGCCCAGGCCAAAGACATCGCCTGGATGCTCGGCAAAAAACTCCTGCATATCGGCGGCGGTAATCACGGCACCGGCCTGCTCGTCGGGCAGCGCGGGCACGCACGAAGGCATCATGTACTTGATGGAGATGGGCGCGCGGCGGCCATCCTCGATCATAAAGCGCAAGCCGTCGAGACCGGCAACATTGGCAATCTCGTGGCTGTCGGCAATGGCGGTGGTAGTACCGCGCGTCGCCGCCATGCGCGCATACTCGGCGGGACGGATGTTCGAAGACTCGATATGCAGATGCCCGTCAATAAAACCGGGAGCGAGATAGCGACCCTGGCAGTCGATGACCTCAGTTGCCTCGTAGGTGCCAGCGGCATCGTCGCGACCATCGTAGAGCACGCCGACGATCACACCGTCCTTGACGGCAACGCTACCGGGCGCCACACGCTGGCCATACACGTCGACGATCTGCGCATTGGTAAACAGCGTGTCGACGGGCACGCGGCCCTCGGCGGCCTCGATCACAGTCCTCATGACCTCAACGGACATACATTCTCCTTTAACCGTAGAAAACAGCTGCGGAGCGGACGAGCCTTCACCGCAGCAAACCAATAGCCATTGTATGCCAACCAAATGACGAGGGCGGATAATCTCCCACTTTGAGCCTGCACACAGGCCAAAAACGGAAGATTATCCACCCTCGTTCGGTAGTCATTGGGGACAACGAAAACGCCGATGTTTTGCCAAAGTCAGCGAGCGGGCCGCATTTGAGGCAATGTGACGTGAAACGAAAGGGCGCTGACCTTCTGGTCGCGCCCTTGAAGTTGAACGT
>CALJDJ010000062.1 GCA_938023705.1 uncultured Collinsella sp. | reverse complement strand
AGATCCACGGTAGCGGTGTTGCTGCCGGCGGTGAAACTGACGCTGGTGCCGCCGGGGGCGCCGTCGGGAGGTGTCTGACCGCCACCCGCGTTATCGCCGTCCGGTTTGTCCGGAGGCGTTTGCGCCGAGCCCGCCGCGGTGTTGTCGGCAGCGGACGATGCTTGAGCGTTACCGGAAGCGCTGCTGGCGGTGGTGCCGGTTGCTTGAGTGCCGGACTGGGAGGGTCGCGATTTCTTGCTGCCGGAGCTGTCCGTGTTCGTATCGCTCGAACTGCCTCCCGAAGCGTTGCTGCCGGGCTTGGAGGGTCGCGACTTTTTGCTGCTAGACTGACCGGAGGTGGTCGATCCGGTATTGCTATTGCTGCCGGCAGTCGTGCTGCTGGTAGAGTCGTTGGCAGTATTTTGATCGGTATTATCTGCCGACCCGCCGCTGGGAGCGTCGGGCGGTGTCTGTCCCGTGCCACCCGCCGCTTCGGTCAGCGTGCCGAGCTGCATGGTCACGCTGCTGCCGCTGATGGCGGTTACCTTGCCGGTGATGGTGGCGTTGGAATAATCGGTGACTTTGCCGGCACAAGCCGACAACGATAGCAGCATAGCTGCCGTACACAATAAAGCAATGGTCTTTTTCATCTTTCAAAACCCCTTTCACGCCGGGTGCCCGGCGGTATTGCAGGAGAACGGCGGTGTGCCGCTTTCGTTCTCTCTGGCTGTATGGTACAACGCCCAGTTAAAAAACAGCTAAAGCAAAATCGCTTTTTTTCTTTAAGTTGGCTTTAGGTTGCCTCCTTACTGTATAGGTACAGCGGCTCGGGCGCGAATGTTGCACTTTGCGCGTGTTTTCGCTATACTAAGGATAAACAAAAGCCGGACACGCACGGTCCGGCAGAAAGGTGATCAATATGCGTTTGTTGATTGCGGAAGACGAACTGGATCTGGCGGAAGCGCTGACAGTTTTCTTTGAAAAGAATCAGTTTTCGGTGGACGCGGTAAACGATGGCTTTGCCGCGTATGAATATGGCTCCACCGGCGAATACGATGCCATCATTTTGGATGTAATGATGCCCAAAATGAACGGTATCGAGGTACTGCGCAAGCTGCGGGAAGAGGGGATCCATACCCCCGTGATGATGCTGACTGCCAAGGGGCAAAAGGATGACCGCATCACCGGGTTTAACGCGGGCGCCGACGATTATCTGCCAAAACCGTTCGAGCCGGACGAGCTGATCTGCCGCGTGCGCGCCATGCTGCGCCGCGGCGAGGAATATCGCCCCACGGTGCTGTCGTTTGGCGACATCACACTGGATGCCGGATCGGGGCTGCTGCGTTGCGGGGAGCGTTCGGTGCGGCTTGGCGGGCGCGAGTTCCAGCTGATGGAGATGTTTATGCGGTCGCCGCGCATCGTATTTTCCGCCGAACGCATTATGGAAAAAATCTGGGGTTGGGACAGCGACGCTGAAATCAATGTGGTGTGGGTCAATATTTCCAATCTGCGGAAAAAACTCAAAGGCATCGGCTCCCATGTGACGCTGTGCACCAACCGGGGGCTGGGCTATGTGCTGGAGGAATCAGCATGATCAAACGTCTGAGAAAACGATTTATCCGCATCGCGATGCTGGCGGTTACCGCGGTGATGGTGCTGCTGTGCCTGATCGTGAACATCGCCAATTTTGTATCGGTCAACTCTTCGCTGACCAATATGCTGCAGGTGTTGGGCGACAACCAGGGGGCGCTTCCGGCACCTGCGTCGCCGCCGGATGATCACCTCGGCAAGCGTCCCGATGGCCAGTTTACACAGGAAACGCCTTATACCACCCGCTATTTTGTGCTGCGGTATACCGAGGATGGCACGCTGGTCAAAGCGGATCTGGACAAAATCGCCGCGGTTACCGAGGATGATACCGATACCTATCTGGCGATTGCGCAAAAGCACGGCACCGGTATGGGCTTTTCCTCTGGCTACAAATACTATGTGGTGGACAACGGCGAGGGGCGCTTTATGGCAATTTTCCTCGATTGTCATCAGGAAATGCGCAGCATGGGAACATTAGCGCTGCTGTCAGTGGCGGCGGCGGCGGTGTGTATCGCGCTGGTGTATGTGGTGGTGTGCATCTTTTCCCGACGGGCGATCGATCCGGTGGTGAAGGCATCCGAACGCCAAAAACAATTCATCACCGATGCCAGCCACGAGCTGAAAACCCCCATTACCGTGATTGCCACCAGTCTTAAGGTGCTGGAAATGGAAACCGGTCAGCAAAAGTGGATCGACAAGGCGATGGCGCAAACCGAAAAGCTGAAAGAGCTGGTCAACGCGCTGGTCACGTTGTCGCGCATGGACGAGGAAGATTCGCCGCTGCATTTTGAAATGTTTGGTATCAGCGACGCGGTGGGTGACACGGCGGAATCGTTTCGTGATTTTGCCGCCTCCAAGGGGCATGAGCTTTCGGTGTCGATTGCACCGGGGCTAACCTATAACGGCGATGAATACGCCATCCGCCAGCTGGTGTCGATTTTGCTGGATAACGCCATCAAATACGCCACACCCGACAGCCCCATCCGCTTTGCGCTGGAAAAAGGCAAAAAAGGCGTGGTAATCCGCTGCGCGAATCCATGCGCGCCGATGGACCCCGCCGACGCGGACAAGCTGTTTGACCGCTTTTATCGGGCGGATCCCTCCCGCAACGGTCAAACCGGCGGGTTTGGTATTGGGTTGTCCATCGCCCGCAGCATTGCGGAAGGGCACAAAGGCTCCATCAAAGCACAGCTGCAGCCCGACAATGTTATTGAGTTTATAGCCACACTAAAATAAGTATAACAAAAACCGGCAGCACTTCTGAAGATCAGAGGCGCTGCCGGTTTTTGTTGTGTCTGCAAACAGATTCAAGCGGTGGGAGATTTGATTCCCACCCGCATCCGGTAGCAGAATTCGATGAAAAACGGCTGGTCGTCATAAATTTGGTCAATGGCAGTCGAAAATGCCGCCACATCTTCTTCAATCAGCTCGGGGCGGCGTTTGAGAATCGCCTGCAAGCTGCCCTGGCTCATGATAATATCCTTGAACCGTTGCTTGGTACAGCTCTCCTCGCTGGCGAACAGCAGCTCGCGCGTATACACAAATGCACCGCAGTTCTGAATGTTCTGCAAATGCCGCTTTTTGTCGTAATGGGTGAACGATGCGCGAATTTCCGGCACCGCCGATTCGATCTGCTTCACCTTGGTGTACAGATCCATATACGCTTTTTCCGCCTGCCATTTGGTGACAGCGGGCCAATCGCAATCTACCGTGGCGAAAACGCCATCGTTTTTCAGGATGCGATCCACCTCGCGCAGCGTCGCAACCGGTTCCATCCAGTGAAACGATTGTGAGCAAATCACAATGTCGGCGCACTCGTCCGGCAGTCCGGTCGCCTCGCCGGTGCCGTGACGAAAGGTCATGACGTCGGTGGTTTTTTGTGCGGCAACGGCGAACATATCCTCACTCGGTTCCACCCCGATAACGGTATCGGCGTAGTCCGGCCAAATTTCGGTGGACAATCCGGTGCCGCATCCCAAATCTACCACCGTCTGCGGTCGCCGCCCCAAATAGCGGCACAGCACCTTGGCGGGATAGGCCGGCACACGCGGGCGTGCATTTTCATATACATCAGCAAACCCCAAAAAGCGGTCTGCGTTTTTGTTAGCCATGGAAAACCACTCCTTGCTGTAAAAGATACCTTGATCGTATCGCGAATCCTCCGGCGTTGTCAAGAGCTTTTCTCCAATGTTTTCCGATTTTTCAAAAATACCCGCGGAGCAGATACGGGTGTTCTAACCGTCGCAGGACAGGCATAGGTATGGGGTGAAAGGATGTGAAGCCATGACGGGATTTGAACAGGCGGTTGCTTATTTGCCGGAGCGAATGCAGCCGCCGCTGCGGCAGCTGCCGCTTTCTTTACAGGAGGATATCCACGAGATTCGTTTGCGGGAACAAGCGCCGGTGACGCTGTCTACCTCGCACGGGGATATGCTGGTGACATGGGAGGGACAGGCCACCGCCATTCCGGTACCGCATCTGATGCGGTGCACCCACGCCCAGATCGAGGGCTGTTTTTTGCAGCTGTGCGATTATTCGGTACATAGCCATCAGCAGGAGATTTTGCAGGGATTTGTCAGCACACGGCAAGGGGTGCGGGTCGGCATTGCGGGCAGCGCCGTGATGGAGCGGGGCGAGATGGTATCTATGCGTCGGATCACATCGTTGTGCATCCGTGTTTCCCGCCCGCACGATGGCTGCGCCGATGCTTTGCTGCGTGCCATATCCGAGCGCGGACGACCTTGCAGCACCTTGATCTGCGGGGAACCGTCCAGCGGCAAAAGCAGCTTGCTGCGCGATGCCGTGCGCCAGCTGTCCGGCGGGTATAAGGATCGCCGTTTTCGGGTGTCGGTGGTGGACGAGCGGGGCGAGTTGTCGGCGGGCAGCACTTTGCACGATTGCGATGTACTGCTGCATTTTCCCAAGGCGGAGGGAATTCGCCAGGCGATCCGCTGCCTGGCACCGGATGTGGTCGCGTTTGATGAACTGGGCAGCCTGGAGGAAACCCAGGCGGTGACCGACAGTCTCCACGCGGGGGTGACGGTGTTGTCCACCGCCCATGGGGCAACCATCGAGGATGTGCTGCGTCGCCCACCGGTGTTTTACGCGCTGCAAAACGGTGGATTTGAAAAAATCGTGTTTCTCGCCGGACGCGAATCTCCCGGTGAGATTTTATCAACGCGCGAAGTGGAGGATGTACTAAGTGAAAGTCATCGGATTGCTGCTGGTGGCGCTGACCGGGATGGGCATCGGCTGGTGCCAGTCGCAAAAGCTGCGCCGTCGGGCGGATGTATTGCAGTCGTTTGAACGGCTGGCGGCGGCGCTTTCTGCCGATATTCGCTATACCGCGGCGCCGGTGGGGGAGTTGTTTGCTGCCGCTGCCGATCAAGTGGAGCTGGCCCCGATTCGCGTATTTCTGCATCGCTTTTCGGCGTCTGCTGACCCGCGTGTGTCGTTTGCCGGTGGATTGTCCACACTGGCTGGGCAGGGATTGAACGATGCTGACCGCCGGCTGCTGACCGGATTCGGCGAGGGACTGGGTACCACCGATGTGGCGGGTCAGGTGGAGCATTGTCGTCGATTTGAGCAGCAGATGGCGCAACGGGCAGCGGATGCCCGGCAGCAAGCGGCACAAAAGGGACGGCTGTATACTTCGCTTGGTGCAGCGGGCGGACTGGTAGTCCTGCTGCTGTGGATATAAGAAAGGACGGACGAGCATGGATGTGGATCTAATCTTTAAGGTGGCGGCGATCGGTATTATTGTGGCGGTGCTCAACCAACTGTTGATTCGCTCCGGACGGGAGGAACAAGCTATGCTCACCACGCTGGCGGGGCTGATCGTGGTACTGTCCATTATGGTGGCGCAAATCAGCGATCTGTTCCGTACCGTCAAATCGGTGTTCGGATTATGAAGTGGGCGGCGCTGCTGGTGGTGTTGGCGGTCGCCGCTTTTCTGGCGTTGCTGCTGCGCCGATACCAGCCGGAATACACATTGCTGATCGGTTTGGTTGCCGGGGCGCTGGTGCTTACCACCGCGATCACGCAAGCGCAGCCGCTGTTTGCGGCGGTCAATCGGCTGCTGTCGGCGGCGGGATTGCCCGGGGAATACGGTACAAGGCTGATAAAAGCGCTCGGTATCTGTTTGCTTACCCAGCTGTCCGCCGATGCGTGCCGCGATGCGGGCGAAGCGGGACTGGCGGGAAAAGCCGAGCTGGTGGGTAAGCTGGCGCTGTTGATTTTGGCGCTGCCGCTGTTTGAAAGCATCGCCCAAACCTCCGCCGCCTTGATGAACGGGCAATAAGGAGGATGTATGCGTATACGACGAATCATAAAGGCGGTGCTGGCACTTTTCGTTCTGCTAGCGTGGCCGGTGGCGGGCGAAACAGACAGTGACCAAGTGGATACCGATACATTATATGCCGGGCAATGGGCGGCGAGCGGGGCGCAGGAGCTGTGGAACCAGCTTACGCCCGAAACGCGCGAACAGCTGAACCGGTGGGGCATCACCGATTTTTCATCTATTGACTTTTCCTCTCTGTCACCCGGGGGCACGCTGGAAGGGCTGCTCGGTATGTTGGCGGAACAAGCCGCCACGCCGCTCGCCGCTATCGGCATGGTGCTGGGGATCGTGCTGCTGTGTTCACTGATGGAGGGGATGCGCCAAACCGCCGGTCGCGGCGAGGCAGCGCATATTTTCTCGTTGGTGGGAGCCGCCGCCTCGTATGCCGCAGTGCTGGTGCCGCTGGCCGGCTGCATCCAGCGGGTGAGCGAGGCGGTGAGCAGTGTATCGGTGTTTATGACCAGCTTTGTTCCGGTGTACGGCGGCATTATGCTGGCGGCGGGACAAGCCGTGTCGGCGGCCTCTTACCAAACCATTGTGCTGTTTGTGGCGGAACTGCTCACACTGCTGGTCGGGCGGGTGATTGTGCCCTGCTTGGTGATTTCACTTGCGCTGGGGTTGACCGGCGCCGTCACACCGGAAATGAAGTTGAACGCTGTCAGCGATTGGTTCCACAAAGGGGCGGCGTGGCTGCTGACTCTTACCACCTCGGTGTTTGTGGGGCTGCTCTCCATTCAAGGTATTGTGGGAGCTGCTGCCGATTCACTATCGGGACGCGCCATCCGCTTTTCGCTGGCCAGCTTTGTGCCGGTGGTGGGCGGCGCTCTCAGCGAGGCGTTCAACGCTGTGAAAGGCTGCTTGTCGCTGTTGCGTACCACCATGGGCGGGGTGGGGGTGCTGACTACTGCTTTGATCGTGCTGCCGCCGCTGCTGTCCTGCGTAGCGTGGGCGTTTTGCTTGAGTCTGTGTGCCATGGTGGCGGAGCTGTTTGCCTTGCCTGCGCTGGGCGGGCTGCTGCGAGCCGCCCAAAATGTGGTGAAAACGCTGATCGGGGTGCTGGCGGCGTGCGCATTGTTTATGATTGTCGCCACCACCATTGTCACCGTGGCAGGGCTGCACGCGTAGAAAGGGGAGATGAAATGAGCGCGATTCAGCAATGGGCGGCGGCTTTGTGCGCCGCCGCCATCGGGTGCACGATGCTGAAAACATTGGCACCCAAAACGGGTACCGGGCGGGTGTTCCATTTGCTGCTGGCGGCTTTTTGTGTGTGCTGCATGGCATCGCCGCTGCTGGCGCTGCGGTCGTTGTCGCTCGATGATCTGCCGGAAGTGTCGGCGGATGCAGCGCACACCGCGCTGTCTGCCCAAGTGGAGCAGCAGATGAAGCAGCAAATGGAGGCGGCAGTCGCTTCGCTTTGCAAACGGTATCTGAAAAATTATGACATCACGGTGCAAAAAGTGGCGGTGCATATGGATACATCCGACGATGGGAGCATATATATGTCCCATGTAACCCTGTATTTGGACAAACAGAATGCTGCCGGTGCGTTTACCGCCCGGCAGCTGATGCAGCAGCAACTGGGGGTGACGGTCGAAGTGGAGATACAGGACGAATAGAAAGGGGCAGAACCTATGGACATGGACAAAGCATCGGTGCTCGCACGCCTGCGTGCCGGTTTGCAAAGTGGCAAGGCGGTCAAATGGGTGGTGGCAGCGGGACTTTGCGGTATGCTGCTCATTTTTTTGTCGGAGATTTGGCCGTCCTCTGCAGCACCCGCTGCCTCCGACACCGTGTCCAGCGATGTGTTTGTGCAGCAGCTGGAACAGCGGTTGACCGATCTGGTGAGCAACATCGACGGTGCCGGGCAAAGCCGGGTGATGGTGACGCTGGAAAACGGCGTGCAATATGTGTATGCCACCGAGCAAAAAGCCAACAGCAATCGGGTGGAGGATTCCGGCGATACCTCCAGTCGGGTGTCGCAGCAGGACGACACCGAAGAATCGGTGATCGTGGTGGATGCCAAGGATGGACGAAACGGGCTGTTGGTGACCGAGCTGGAGCCGGTTGTCAAAGGAGTGGTGGTCGTGTGCGAGGGCGGAGATCGCGAGGATGTGCGGCAGCGCATTGCCGATACCGTGACCACCGCGCTGAACATCACATCCAAACGCGTGTATGTAACCAAATTATCGCTATAAAAGGAGATGCAATGGTATGAGCAAGATTTTCGGAAAACGCAATATGATGCTGGGCGTACTCGTGTTGGCACTGGGAGCGGCGGTGTATCTGAATTATTCGTTTGCCGCGCCCGCAGCGTCCAGCATTGCCGCCGGTGCCAAGGCCGGCACCACCGCCAAGGGCGACCATCTGGGGGATGCGCAGTATGTGGGCAACACCACGGTGGCGAACGCCCAAAGCGCGGCTTATTTCAAACAGGCACGCCAAAACCGCGAAACCGCCCGCAGCGAAGCGCTGGAAATGGTGCAGGATCTGATGAACAACGCTAAGATCAGCGGAAATGTGCAGGCCGAGGTGGTACAAAAGGTCAAGGATATGGCGGATGCGGTGGATCAGGAAAGCAAGATCGAAAATTTGATCAAAGCCAAAGGCTTTGCCGATTGCGTGGTGTATATCGAGGGCGAAAAATGCAATGTGGTGGTGCCGGGCGAAACGCTCACCTCCCAGCAAACGGCGCAGATTACCGAGATCGTGCTGGCGCAATCCAAGGTCAAGTCGCAAAATATTACGATCGTTCCGGTAAAATCCTAAAAAAACTGTTGCTCCATCCGCGGTTTGTGGTATAATACTCTTGTTCCTATCGTAAATCGTGAGATAAAGGAGGATCTGTCCCATGAGTGATAAAGGTTACAAATCGTCCGAGGGCAGCTGCATTATTTCGGAAGAGGTTATTGCCACCATCGCCAGCACGGCGGCTATGGAAGTGCCGGGTGTGGCCGGTATGGCGCAGCGTCCGGTGGATATTCGCGGATTTATGGGCTCGGCGGCCGCCAAAGCGGTCAAGGTCGTGAACAACGAAAGCGAAACCGTTGTGGATGTGTATGTCAATCTGCGCATCGACGCGAAGATTCAGGAAGTTGGCAGCGCGGTGCAGCGCAGCGTGAAAACGGCGGTGCAGTCGATGACCGGCAAACCGGTGACCAAGGTGAATGTGCATGTGGCCGGTATTGTGCTGGACGATAAGGCGCAGCAGGAAGATTGATACATGGCGGACCCTCCGCGCTTGATGGTGGAGGGTTTCTTTTTTCCCGACGATGTCGGATAATGGTAGAAAGGCATGGATTTTGAAAATGACGCGACACGAAGCCAGAGAATTGGCGTTTATCTTGCTGTTTGAAACAATGTTCACCGACGACACGGTGGAAGAGATCGCGGCGCACGCGGACGAAGCGCGCGGGATTTCGACTGATGCGTTTGCGCTGTCGCTGGCCGAGGGCGCGGATGCCCACGCGGTGGAGCTGGACGAGATCATCACCCGCCATTCGCTGAAATGGAGCAAGCAGCAAATTTCGCGCGTAGCGTTGTCGATCATGCGGCTGGCGGTGTACGAGATCCAATACGAGCCGGATATTCCGATCAGCGTTTCCATCAACGAAGCGGTGGAGCTGGCGAAAAAATACGGCGGCGAGGAAGAGGCTGCGTTTATCAACGGCGTTTTGGGCGGCGTGGCACGCCAGACGGATGTTGTAAAAAACGAGGATACCGCGCAGGAAGCACCGGAAGCCGCGGCGGCGGAGCCATCCGCTACGGAAGCGCCCGCAGATGAGGCGACGGTATGACCGCCTGTCTGGGGCTGGATACCAGTAATTATACAACCTCCGCCGCGTGGGCAGATGCGGCGGCAGAGCGGGTCGAGCAGCAAAAGCAGCTACTTCCCGTCACCAAGGGCAAAATGGGGCTTCGCCAAAGCGATGCGGTATTCCATCATGTCCGTCAACTGCCCGATATTGTGGAACGGCTGCGGCAACATTGCCCGGAGCCGTTTTCGTGCATAGCGGCATCCGAACGCCCGCAGGAGGTGGACGGCTCCTATATGCCCTGCTTTTTGGTGGGGATGGGTGCCGCGCGCGAGCTGGCAGCCGTGATGGGGGTGCCGTATATCGGCGTTACCCACCAACAGGGACATGTGGCGGCGGCTGCTTTCGGTGCCAGACGAATGGATTTGCTGGATCAGCCGTTTTTGGCGTTTCATGTGTCCGGTGGCACCACCGATGCCCTGACGATCGAACCGACCGAGGCGGGCGGTATCACCTGTCGGGTGGTGGCGCGTTCGCTGGATCTGAAAGCCGGTCAGTTGATCGACCGGGTAGGGGGCATGTTGGGACTGCCGTTCCCGGCAGGACCGGCGCTGGAGCAGCTGGCGCTGACCGCTGAGCAGACCTATCGCCCGCGCATTCCGCTGAGGGACGGCTGCTGTTCGCTGTCCGGCGTACAAAACCAGTGTGAGCAAATGCTGCAAAAGGGAACTCCCCCCGCCGAAATTGCCCGCTTTTGTCTGGATTGCGTGGGGGCGGCGCTGGATGGGATGACCCGTGCGCTGCAGCAGCAATACCCCGGTCGTCCGCTGCTGTATGCGGGCGGTGTGATGTCCAACAGTCTGTTGCGTGAGAGGCTGACGGCGACTTTTGGCGGCAGCTTTGCGCCACCGGCGTTTTCGGCGGATAATGCCGCCGGTGTGGCGCTGCTGGGCAGCAGAATGAGGTGAACCAATTGGCACAAATGCGTGTGATCACGGTCAGCCAGCTCAACCGGTATGTCAAATCGGTGCTGGAAGGCGACCGAAATTTGATGGCGGTGTATATCAGCGGTGAAATTTCCAATTTCACCAATCATTATAAATCGGGACATTTGTATATGTCCCTGAAAGACGAAGGGGCGCTGGTCAAAGCGGTGATGTTCCGCGGCAACGCTTCCAAACTCGCGTTCACGCCGGAAAACGGTATGAAGGTGATCGTGCGGGCGCGGGTGTCGCTGTACGAAAAGGACGGCGTTTTTCAAATCTATATCGAAGAGATGCAGCCGGATGGCGTCGGCGCACTGCAAGTGGCGTATGAACAGTTGAAAGCCAAGCTGGAGAAAGAGGGTCTCTTTGATCCGGCGCGCAAGCGCCCTATCCCACGGTATCCCGGTCGGGTCGGGGTGATCACTTCGCCCACCGGCGCCGCTGTGCGCGATATTCTCAACGTGCTGGGACGGCGGTTTCCGCTGGCGCAAATCGTGTTTGTGCCGGTGCTGGTGCAGGGCGAGGGCGCGCCGCCGCAGCTGGTCAAAGCGGTGGAAACCTTTAACGAACGCCGGGCAGCCGATGTGTTGATTATCGGTCGCGGCGGCGGCTCGATCGAAGAGTTGTGGGCGTTTAACGATGAACGCGTGGCGCGTGCGGTGGCGGCATCCGCGATTCCGGTGATCTCGGCTGTGGGTCACGAAACGGATTTTACCATCTGCGATTTTGCCGCCGATTTGCGTGCACCCACACCGTCGGCAGCGGCGGAATTGGCGGTGCCGGATACCCGCAACCTGCTTGGACGGCTGGCACAGCTGCAAGCCATCAGCCGTCAGGCGGTGGCACACCGGCTGCAAACCGAGCAAAAGCGACTGACCGCGCTGCGCGAGCGCCGATGCCTGTCCACACCGTTGTTTTATGTGGAAGGACAGTCGATGCGGCTGGACTACGCGACCCGCGCGTTTGCGAATGCCGCCCAAATGCAGATGACCAAAGCCGACCGGCGGCTGGTGTCGCTGTCCGGCAAGCTGGACGCGCTCAGCCCGCTGAAAGTGCTGTCGCGCGGCTACGCGATTCCGCAGCATGACGGCGAGGTGATCAAAAGCGTAACCACGGTGGCACCGGGCGATGCGCTGGAGCTGCGCATGAGCGACGGTACGCTGCATTGCACGGTACAAGGAAAGGATGAATAACCATGACGCAGACCATTACATTTGAACAGGCGATTACCCGTCTGGAACAGATTGTCGGCATTTTGGAAGGCGGTCAATGCACGCTGGACGAATCGCTCAAGCTGTTTGAAGAGGGAACCAAGTTGACGGCCTTTTGCTCCAAATCGCTGAAAACGGCGGAGCAGAAGATCGTGAAGCTGATGGACGAAACCAAAGAACCCGCGCCGGTTGATACACCGGCACAGGACTAAAGGAGAACATCATGAGTTTGTATACACCGCGTCTGCAATCCTATCTGGACGAGATCGAAGCCTATCTGCCGCAATGCCTGCCTGCAAAGGACGGGCTGCGCGACACGGTGGTGGAGGCAATGGCGTACGCCTGCGCGGCGGGCGGCAAACGCATTCGCCCGGTGCTTACGTTGGCGTTTTGTGAGCTTTGCTGCGGCAAGACTGCTCCGGCGCTGCCATTTGCAGCGGCGGTGGAGATGATCCATTCCTATTCGCTTATTCACGACGATCTGCCCTGTATGGACGATAGTCCGCTGCGCCGCGGCAAACCGTCGGTGCATGTGGCATTTGGCGAGGATATGGCGCTGCTGGCGGGGGATGCGCTGCTGGGGCGTGCATTCGAGGTGATGCTGCGTGCCGATGCGGACCCGCGACGGGTGATCGCGGCGGCGCGGGTGCTGGCGGACGAGGCCGGCATCGGCGGTATGGTCGGCGGTCAGGTGATCGATCTGCAAAGCGAAGGCAAAACCATCTCGCTGTCGGTGCTGGAACAGCTGCAGCAGGGCAAAACCGCCGCGTTGATGATCGCGGCGTGCCGTATGGGTGCCATCATCGGAGGTGGCTCGCCGGAGCAGGTTGAAGCCGCTGCCCGCTTTGGTGAACAGGTCGGGCTGGGTTTCCAGATCGTGGATGATATTTTGGATACAACGGTGACCGCCAAGGAACTGGGCAAACCGGTGGGCAACGATGCGGCGCACGAAAAGAGCACCTATGTGTCGCTGCTGGGACTGGACAAAGCGCGCGCGCTGGCGACCGAGCGCACCGAGGCGGCGGTTGAGGCGCTTTCGGTGTTTGGCGAAGCGGCGGACGATTTGCGCCGTTTGGCGCAAGCGCTGCTGGTGCGCACTCATTAAGACGATCGAGGTCAAACATGGAACTGTTTCGAGAATTTTTTGAAAATCGTGTGTTGTTTGCGGCGGTGTTGGCATGGCTGGTAGCACAGGGAATCAAGGTGCTGCTGGAATGGTTGCTGCACGGCAAATTTTCCGCCGAACGGATATGGGGCGCGGGCGGTATGCCCAGCGCTCATTCGGCGACGGTTTGCGCGCTGACGGTATCTATGGCGCGGTTCCATGGGGTATCCTCGCCGGTGTTTGCGTTGTCGGTGGTGTTCGCGTTTGTGACCATCTATGATGCCATGGGCGTTCGCCGCGAAACCGGTGAACATGCCCGTTTGCTCAACAAATATCTCAACCGGTTGAAATCGGAAGAAAACGGGGATGACCCCGAGGATATTGAATTGAAAGAGTTTATCGGTCACACCCCGATGGAAGTGTTGGCCGGTGTTTTGCTGGGCATTCTGGTGAGCGTGCTGATGCCGGCATAAAATCATTATCGTTACGGGATGTGGAAAAATGGCAAATCATCCTTATATAGACCGGATCCCCTCGCCGGAGCAGCTGCGGGCCATGTCGCCGGCACAGCTGAAAGAACTGTGTCGCGAGCTGCGCGAGGTGTTGATCCAAACCGTTTCCAAAACTGGTGGTCATTTGTCGTCCAATTTGGGTGTTGTGGAGCTGACGGTGGCGCTGCATCGTGAATTTTCGCTGCCGCAGGACGAGATCGTCTGGGATGTGGGCCACCAGTGCTATGTACACAAGCTGCTGACCGGTCGCGCCGATCGGTTTGACACGCTGCGGCAAGAGGGCGGGTTGACCGGGTTTCCCTGTCCGCCGGAAAGCGAGTGCGACAGCTTTGTGGTGGGGCACAGCAGTACCTCGATCTCCGCTGCCAACGGAATGGCCAAGGCGAAAACGCTGACCGGTCAACCCGGCTATGTGGTGGCGGTGATCGGTGACGGAGCACTGACCGGCGGGCTGGCATACGAAGGTTTGTGCAACGCCGGACGCAGCAAAGATAAACTGATCGTGATCCTAAATGACAACCGTATGTCGATCAGCAGCAATGTCGGCTATGTAGCGCGCCATTTGTCGCATATGCGTTCCCGCCCCAACTATGTGCGGGTCAAGCACAATGTCGAATGGTTTATGAAACGCATTCCATTGGTGGGATCGGCGTGCTATCGCGGACTGCTGCGGATGAAAAACCGTTTGAAAACGATGGTGTACCGCAACAGCACCATTTACGAAGAGATGGGATTCCACTATCTCGGTCCGGTGGACGGTCACGATTTGAATCAGCTGCAGCAGGCGCTGAAAGCCGCCAAAGCGGTGGGGCGTCCGGTGCTGCTGCATGTGGAAACGGTTAAAGGCCGTGGCTATCCGTTCGCCGAGCAAAATCCGGATATTTATCACGGCGTGTCGCGATTTGATATCGCCACCGGCGAGCTGCCCGCGCAGGGGGAATCCTTTTCGTCGGTGTTGGGGCGCACCATGGTGGAGCTGGCGACAGCGGATGAACGCATCTGCGCTGTGAGCGCGGCGATGACCGGCGGTACCGGCTTGTCCGATTTTGCGGCGCAATTTCCCGCGCGCTGTTTCGATACCGGTATCGCCGAAGAGCATGCGGTGACCTTTTGCTCCGGGCTGGCGACCGGCGGTATGCTGCCGGTTTTTGCGGTGTACTCCACTTTTTTGCAGCGCAGCTATGACCAAATTCTTAACGATACCGCGATCATGGGCAACCATGTGGTGCTAGCGATCGACCGCGCGGGTCTGGTTCCGGACGACGGCAAAACGCACCAAGGCATTTTTGATGTGCCGTTTTTGCAAACCATTCCCGGCATGACCATCTATGCTCCCGCGAGTTTTGCGGAGTTGAAAATTCATCTGAAACAAGCGTTGTATGACGAAACCGGCCCGGTCGCTGTGCGCTATCCCAAGGGGAGCGAGGCGTCTGCCGCAGCCGATTATCAGCCGGATTATCGTTCGTATCAGCTGTTTGGCACCGAGCAGGCGAATACGCTGCTGGTGACCTATGGCCGCCTCTTTTTTGAAGCAACTGCGGCCGTGAAGCGGCTGGCGGAGGAGGGCACACCGGTGTCGCTGCTCAAGCTGTCGCGCATAAAGCCGCTGCCGGAGGATTGCATCGCGCTGATGCAGTCGTATAAGCGGATCATTTTTGTAGAAGAATCCAGCCGCACCGGCGGTATTGGCGAATATGTCGCCAGCCTGTTGGAACAAAGCGGCTACCACGGAGAATATCAGCTGCAGGCGATCGAGCCGTTTGTGGGTACCTGCAAGGTGCCGTCCGCGATGCACCGGTTCCATCTGGATGCCGATGGCATCGTGCAGCTGGTGCGGCGGGAGGTCACGCCATGATCGGCGACAGCCAGCGGCTGGACGCTGCTCTGGTGGCGCGCGGGCTGGCCAGCGGTCGCGAAAAGGCAAAAGAGCTGATCGCGGCAGGACTGGTGACGGTGAATGGGCACAAGGCGACCAAGGCTTCTCAAGCGGTGGCGGCATCGGCAGTGATCGAATGCGCCGACACGTTGCACCGGTTTGTGGGGCGCGGCGGCGAAAAGCTGGAAAAGGTGCTGCAGGAAACAATGCTTTCTCCGGAAGGCGGCTGTTGCTTGGATGTTGGCGCATCCACCGGCGGATTTACCGATTGTCTGCTGCGGCATGGCGCCGCGCGGGTGTATGCGCTGGATGTGGGGCATGGGCAGCTGCATCCGTCGCTGTGCGCCGATGCGCGTGTGGATGCTTCGAGCGCCGCGGCATTGCTGCGCCTGCTGGTGCCGGGAATCGATGTGCATGCTCGCGTGGGCGAGCTTTCGGGCGGGCAGCGCCGTCGCGTCGAGATCGCCCGCGCCCTGCTGTGTGGCGGCTGCGTCGTTATTCTGGACGAGCCCTTTACCGGTTTAGATACCGCTGCGCGCGATGCGACGACTAAGGTCGTGCTCGATCTGCTCGACGGCCGTATGCTGTTGCTTGCCACGCACGATGTCGCCGACGCTCAGGCCCTCGATATCTCGGGCATCATCACGCTCTAAAAACTAACTCAGCAACAAAATGATTCGTTTTCCTCCGTCCCTATGGGGTCGGGTGTGGTATTC
The DNA here is from genome assembly GCA_938023705.1 of uncultured Collinsella sp. Classification (GTDB taxonomy): domain Bacteria; phylum Actinomycetota; class Coriobacteriia; order Coriobacteriales; family Coriobacteriaceae; genus Collinsella. Next base: position 35,524 of record CALJDJ010000062.1, on the reverse strand, counting down.
TAACTGCGGGGTAATACTTAGGAATACCAAGTAATACCAACGCCGCAGAAACAAACTCCGGATGCGGGCCAATCGGGTTGCCTTCACAGCCCGTCGCCCAGCCGCGTGGCCCGCATCTATCCGCACTACCGTCGTTTCAAAAAGGAAGCGCCATGGCAGAACACATGACCCCCGTAGTCGCGAAGGTCTTGCCCGAGGAGAAGGCAGCCTTCGCGGCGGCAACCCAGCTCGTGGGCACCACGCCGTCCAACGCCATCCGCATGTTTATCGCCGCGTTCAATCGCTGCGGCACCTTCCCGTTCGACATCTCGCCCAACGGGGCCTTTGGCATTGCGCCCGATTCTCATCAATAAGTGATCCGTTTTCCTCCGTCCCCATGGGATCAGCTCTCTGCCGAGTTGTGGTAGAACTAGGGAACGGTTTTGAGGAGGTTGGCATGCTCAATGCGATGGTGTGGGCGCTTGCCTGTTTTGGCGTTGTCGCTGCCGATATAGCCCTGAGCGTGGTTCTGTTTTCAGTTCTCGATGCCGTATCGGTGCTGACGGGCTATCCGATCGACAATCTCGATATCCAATGGTTCCAGGCTGCCGCGCAGACGGCGTCGTTTTTGATGGCGCTGCTGTGGTGGCGTTATCTGTGGCCGCGCTCGTTTATGGCGCGCTGGCAGGGCGAGCGCCCGCTTGGCGGGGGAGCAGGCAAAGCATGGAGGCGCATCGTCTGCGTTATCGTGATTGGCCTTGCCCTGCAGGTGGTCGTAGGCTACGTGACCGACGCCGTGCTGTCGCTATTGCTCGAGGCGGCGGCCGATTACAGTGAACTTGTCGAGGAAACGGGCATGGGCGACATGAGCTACCTGGCTGTCCTGACCACGGTGCTCGGCGCTCCGTTTTGCGAGGAGTTGCTGGTGCGCGGCATTATTTTTGAGTTTTCGCTCCGAGCGTTTAATCCGCAGTGCCGCCCACTCTGGAAGCGTCGGCGTCGCGCGCGGGCGCAAGACGGCGCCATAGTGCCCTGGGCGGCCCCGAGTACCTGGGGCATCGCCACGGCGATTGTGCTGCAGGCGGCCATCTTTGGCTTTATGCATATGAACTGGGTGCGGGGCTGCTACGCCGGCGCCGCCGGTCTGGTCTTTGGCTGGGTGCTCGTGACGACCGGAAAGCTCCGCTACACGATTCTGCTGCACTTTGCCTTTAACGCCGGGTCGTATCTCATAGGCCTGCTGTGGTTTGTGAACACGCCGCTCGACGTGGCAATTACGGTTGCCATCGCCGGCGCGATTCTGGTAGAGGCGATGCACTCACTGCGCCAAGCGTGCCAACAGAGCGCTGCGACCACATCTACCGCATTTCCGCGCTAGTTGCGCCTGCCGCCTCCGTTGGCGCCCTGACGCCCCTGAGCTGCACGGTTGCGCCCGGCAGTGTTTTGCGCGCGCGACATGCCGCCGTGGCCCTTGCTGCCCTTAGGCCCCTTGCCGGCGGCGCCACCGTGGGCCTTGCTGCCCTTCTTGCCGGTGCCATGCCCACCGCCAGCAGACGTCTCGCCCGGGCGCGGGGGCACGGGGCGAATCAGGCAATGCTTGGTGTAGCCAATCAGATCGCGGCGGCCGGCTTTTTCCAGCGCCTCGCGCACGAGCTTGTAGTTCTCGGGCTTGCGATACTGGATGAGCGCGCGCTGCATGGCCTTCTCGTGCGGGTCGCGCGCTACATAGATCGGCTCCATGGTGCGCGGGTCCACGCCGGTGTAGTACATGCACGTCGACATGGTGGACGGCGTGGGGTAGAAGTCCTGCACCTGCTCGGGCATGTAGCCCATGTCTCGCACGGCCTCGGCAAGGTCCACGGCTTCCTTCATGGTTGAACCGGGGTGGCTCGAGATCAGATACGGCACCACATACTGCTTGAGTCCGTATTCGCGGTTCAAGCGTTCAAATTTACGGCAGAACGCGTCGTAGACGGCGCGGCTCGGCTTGCCCATCACGGACAGCACCGCGTCGCTCACGTGCTCGGGTGCTACGCGCAGCTGGCCCGAGACGTGATGCTCCAGCAGCTCGCGCAAAAACTCGTCCGAGGCATCGGCCATGGTGTAGTCGAAGCGGATGCCGCTGCGCACGAAGACCTTTTTGACGCCCGGCAGCTGGCGCAGGTCGCGCAGCAGCTGCGTGTAGCCGCTCTCGTCGACCACCATGTTCTTGCACACGCTCGGCCACAGGCAGCGCTTGTTCTTGCACACGCCGTGCCTGAGTTGCTTGTCGCAGGCAGGGCGGCTAAAGTTGGCCGTCGGTCCGCCCACGTCGTTGATGTAGCCCTTAAACTCGGGATCGCGCGTGAGCAACTCGGCCTCGCGCATGATCGAGTCGTGGCTGCGCATCTGCAGCACGCGGCCCTGGTGGAAGGTGAGGGCGCAAAACGAGCACTCGCCAAAACAGCCGCGGTTGGAGCTAATGGAAAACTTGATCTCGGCAAAGGCCGGCACGCCGCCCGCCGCGTCGTAGTCGGGATGCCAATCGCGTGCGTAGGGGAGCTCGGCCACCTCGTCCATCTCGTCGGTGGAAAGCGTCGCCGACGGCGGGTTCTGCACCACATAGACGCTGTTGGGGTAGGGCTCTACCAGGCGGTGTCCGGTGATGGGGTCCATGTTCTGCTGCTGCACGTTAAAGCTGCGCGCGTAGTTGAGCTTGTCGGCGGCAAGGTCGTCCCAGCTGGGCAGCAGGTCGTAGTCGTAGACCTCGTCGAGCGAACCCGTGCGGTAGACGGTGCCGTTGATATAGGTGATCTGGTCGACGGGCAGTCCCGCGTCGAGCGCGTCGGCGATCTCGACGATCGCGTGCTCGCCCATGCCGTAGATGAGGATGTCGGCGCCCGAGTCGAGCAGTACCGAGCGCTTGAGCTTGTCCTGCCAGTAGTCGTAGTGGGCCAGGCGGCGCAGGCTTGCCTCGATGCCGCCGATGATGATGGGGACGTCCTTAAACGTCTGGCGGATGAGGTTGCCGTAGACCGTGACGGCACGATTGGGACGGCGCCCCTCCTCGCCACCAGGGGTATAGGCGTCGGTGTGGCGGCGGTGCTTGGTCACCGAATAGTGGTTGACCATGGAGTCCATGTTGCCGGCACTCACGAGAAAGCCCAGGCGCGGCTCGCCGAGCACCGTGATGCTGGCGGGGTCGGTCCAGTCGGGCTGGCAGATGATGCCCACTTTGTAGCCGTGCGCGTCGAGCACGCGGCTGATGATGGCCATACCAAAGCTGGGGTGGTCCACGTAGGCGTCGCCGCAGATGTAGACAAAGTCGCACTGGTCCCAGCCGCGCGTATCCATGTCGGCGCGGCTGACGGGGAGGAACTTATCGCGGTCCGGGCGCCAGGGGCGTGAGGGAGCTGCTGGAGCATGAGTGGTGTGCCCACCCTGCGCCTTGCCGCCGCGCTTTTGCTGCTGGCCCTGTTTGCCCTGCTGACTGCGCTGGTTGTTCTGAGCGTGCTGAGGCTTTTTTGCCACGATCCCTCCCGGTGTTTGTATGCTGCACGTAATTGTAACCAGTCTTTTTGGGACGGGGCTAAAAAGACTGGTGGAGTACACGAGGCGTCGGGCGTCGGGTGTGGCGCCGCGCCCGCCGTTTGTTTCCAGACTGTGTATCTGCGCGTTGGGGAGCCCGTCTCGCGCGCATGACATGTTGTCAATGGGTTACAGTATGAACGGCGGCTATGTTTCCGCCAACGCACGAGAGGGTCGTCAACAAGGAGGATGCACGACGATGCAACGTGCCAAGCAGATATCGGAGTCCATCGAACTGGGCATTATCCTGGCGCTTGCCGGTGGCTTTATGGATGTGTATTCGTACATTGGGCGCGATCATGTTTTCGCAAACGCGCAGACGGGCAATATCCTGCTCGTGGGCGTGAGCATCTCGGAGGGCAACTGGGCGCTGGCGGGGCGCTACTTCTTCCCTGTGGTGTCGTTTGCTGTGGGTATTATGCTTGCCGACCTGGTGCACGAGCGGTTTGGCAGCGTGATTCACTGGCGCCAGGTAACGGTGTTCTTTGAAGCCGTCATCTTGCTGGGCGTGAGCTTTATCCCGGGCGGCGATTTCAACCTGCTCGCCAACTGCCTTACTTCGTTTGCCTGCGGTATGCAGGTCGAGAGTTTCCGCAAGATTCATGGACACGGCATCGCCACGACCATGTGTATCGGCAACCTCCGTAATGCCTTGCAAAACGTGGACGACTACATCATTACCCACAAGCGCGGCTTTTTGGAAAACGGCCTGCTGTACTTTGGTGTGATCTTTACCTTTGTGTTTGGCGCCGTGCTGGGCAATTGGTGCATTGAGCGCATGGGTCTGCACGCCATCGTCGTGGCGAGCGTGCTGCTGTTCGTGGCGTTTGCAATCATGTTCATCGACCGCGAGCGCGACCTGCGTTTTCGCTGGAAGCTTGCGGCAGAGGCTTGGAAAGAGGGCTGTCGAAAGTAACCGAATGCGGCAAAGGGACAGCCCCTTTGCCGCAATATATTTTCATCTTCTGTTGAAACGCTTTAACAATTTTGATGTTCTCACGTGTTTTTTGTTTCAAAAGCGTTAGGATGGGACTCATAGCGTGGGGCGTAATGGGTGCCCCGCACACGATGGGAGGCTATCAATGGCTAATCGTTTCGTTCTCAATACCATTTCTTATCATGGTTCCGGCGCCATCAAGGAGATCCCCGGCGAGCTCCAGCGTCGCGGCTACAAGAAGATCTTCGTCTGCTCCGATCCCGACCTGGTCAAGTTTGGCGTTACCGCTAAGGTGACCGACGAGCTCGACGCCGCCGGCATCGCTTGGAGCCTCTACTCCGAGATTAAGCCCAACCCCACCATCCAGAACGTCAAGGACGGCGTCGAGGCCTTCAAGGCCGCCGAAGCTGACGCTATCGTGACCATCGGTGGCGGCTCCTCCATGGACACCGCTAAGGCCATCGGCATCATCATCAACAACCCCGAGTTCGCCGATGTCCGCAGCCTCGAGGGCGTTGCTCCCACTAAGAACCACGCCGTGTTCACCATCGCCGTGCCGACGACCGCCGGTACTGCTGCCGAGGTGACCATCAACTACGTCATCACCGACCCCGAGAAGGTCCGCAAGTTCGTGTGCGTCGACACCAACGACGCCCCCGAGGTCGCCGTCGTCGACCCCGACATGATGGCTTCCATGCCCGCCGGCCTGACCGCTTCTACCGGCATGGATGCTCTGACCCACGCCATCGAGGGCTACACCACCAAGGGTGCTTGGGAGCTCTCCGACATGTTCCACTTTGAGGCCATTAAGCTGATCAGCGAGAACCTGCGCGACTCCGTTGCCGAGGCCAAGTCCGGTCAGCCCGGCTCCGGCCGCGAGGGTATGGCTCTTGGCCAGTATGTCGCCGGCATGGGCTTCTCCAACGTCGGCCTGGGCATCGACCATGCCATGGCTCACACCCTGTCCGCTCACTACGACACCCCGCACGGCGTCGCTTGCGCCATGCTGCTGCCGATCGCCATGGAGTTCAACAAGCCGGTTTGCGCCGAGCGTCTGGCCAAGGTTGCCGTCGCCATGGGCGTTGACACCACGGGCATGAGCACCGACGAGGCCGCCGACGCCGCCATCGCCGCCGTCAAGCAGCTCTCCGCCGACGTGAACATCCCGCATGTCTGCGAGGCCATGAAGGCCGACGAGATCGAGGTCCTGGCCAAGGACGCCATGGCCGACGCCTGCTTCCCGGGTAACCCGCGCGAGGCAACGCTCGACGACGTCATCGAGCTCTTCAAGAAGATCTGCCCGGCTGCTTAACCTGGTTCGGCGGGCCCCGCCCGTTAGCCCCAGAATCGTCCTCGGACATGTCGGAGGCCCCGCTGCGCACTACGTGCGGCGGGGGTTCTTTCGTGCGGAATGTCCGCGAAGGTCAGCCCTCAGATCCTGCTACGACTACGTCCTCGGATTGTGGGGCTGAATGAGGGACGTGGTTGGCGGGGCCTTTTGTCCCGGTTGCTGTTTCGCGGCATTGCCGCGAAACCACGCGCTTCTCTGGGTATAGAGGGGGAGCTGATAACAAGCAACGCCTTATTGGAGTTGTTTTGCCAGTTCAAAAGCCCATCAATGATCTTACTGGGTGGCATTAAAACTCCTAAATGACAAAAAATGGTAGATAGGATTGCCCCTAAAAGTGCAAAAATTGGCAGATAGAAATGACCCAAATCATACAGAAATTGGCAGATAGCAAAGATTCGCTTAGGTCTCAAAGCCATCGAGCCGGCGCGGTGCCATGCAAAAAGGCTGGGGACGCTGTTGCTTGCGTCTCCAGCCTCTTGATTACTACTTTGTGCCCCGTGATGGGGTGTGGTTGGTGCTGCTGGTCCGGTTTACCTTGTCTCGCCGGTTTCGGTGCGCAGACGGTAGCCGTGGACCAGGTCGCTGATGGCCGGCCAGGGAATCTGGCGATCGACCCAAAATTGCAGCTGGACCAGATAGCGCTCGGTGGCGCGGGTGAGGGCGGCAAACTGCTCATGGGTCTCGACCTGGGCGTAGAGGTCGCGGCTGCGGGCGAGGATGGCGGTCGTGTCGTCCATCTTGCCGGTGACGTCGAAGGCTCCCGAGAACCAGTCGCACAGGCGCGCGGCGCTGTTGTTGAGGGTGGCCAAGTCGGCGGTGTCGCCGTTGACGTTCTCGGCTGCCTGGGCGCGCAGGAGCGAAAGGGCGTCGGCAGCGTTCATGCAGTAGCCGACGGTAAAGTTCCATACTGCGAACTCGCGGCCAGTGTCGAGCTTGCGGCGACGCATATAGTCGATATCGCGCGGCTTCTCAAGCATCATTTGGTCGGCAAGGGCTTCTAGCGAAGTGGTGTACTCTGCAAGGTCGAGTACAAGCAGGGTGTCGATATTCATCATCTTTAGGCCTCCGCTTCGATCTCGACGATTTCGTTTTTGATGTACATGCCCTGATTGTCCCAAATGTTGCGACAAGCGGTGGCAAAGCGCTCGCGGTCGGCCTCGCAGATGCGGGCAAACATGTTGCAGGTGCCAAAAGGCTCGCAAACATCAAAGAAGATACAGACCGAAGACCAGCCGCCGTACCAGCTCACCGCACCCGCCGGCTCGTTAAAGACGGGATTCTCGATGTGCTCGTAGTTGGCGATGGGGCCCGATACGGGATAGGTCACCTCGGTATCGCAAATCTTTGCCGAGAAGATGCGCGACTCGACCGGACAGGACGCTTCGAACAATCTGCATGCTTCGGGCGCTTTGTCCCAGAGCATGTCGGCGAGAAACGTCTCACCATTCAGCGTAATCTTGAGCATTTTTGTCATAGTAAGGACCTCCTCAATCCGTCGCTCAAGGGGCTCGCTGGCGGATAAAGGAGAAGACAGCCACGGGGTCGCCGAACCCAAACTTCACGACAGATGCCTGCCGCCCCAGCCCGTGCTGTACTTGGCTAAAGTATCACGCCTTGGGAGCCGAAGCAATATCCCTGTTTAGATTTTTTTTGGACGCTTGGGCACAGCGCAACTTGTTCACAGTCGCTTACCGCAGGGTGAAGCACGATCGACTATCCTTTCTGTTGGATGAAAAGCCCCATGTTTTTGCAGGGGTGCATACTCGTCAAATTAATGTATAGAATCGCGTATAGTGCGAGTAAGATATTGCGCTGTCCGTTTTGTGTTTAGCAAAGATATAGTTTGCATAATCTGCTCTAATCTCTGCTCTATTTAAATAAAGTTGCACGTAAATGGCTTAGATATGCCTGAGCTGGGCTTCTTTACGCTGAGCGGGTAAAAACGACCGTTCGCCGCTCCACTATTTTCAAAATGAATAAAATGAGCGATAAAGAGAATATAAACCTTAATAAACTCGCGTATCGCACGGACGCGGGTTATTAATGGGTTGTAGGCCTTTTACAGAAAGGATTCCAGCAATGTCTAAGCCTCTTGGCAAGCCCGATCGTATTGTCGTCGCCCTCGGCGGCAACGCCCTCGGCAACAACCCCGTCGAGCAGATCGAGGCCGTGAGCAACACCGCCCACGCTCTCCTCGGTCTTATCGAGCAGGGCAACGAGATCATCATCACCCACGGCAACGGCCCGCAGGTCGGCATGATCCAGAACGCCTTCGCCGCCGCCCACGACGCCATCGGCACCCCCGAGATGCCGCTGCCCGAGTGCGGCGCCATGTCCCAGGGCTACATCGGCTACCACCTGCAGCAGGGCATCGGCCGCGAGATGCACAAGCGCTACAAGCGTTGGCACGCCGCCACCGTCGTCACCCAGATCGAGTGCGACCCCGACGACCCCGCGTTCAAGAACCCGACCAAGCCGATCGGCCCGTTCTACACCGAGGAGCAGGCCAAGGAGTTCATGGCCGAGGACCCCTCCAAGGTCTTCGTCGAGGATTCCGGCCGCGGCTGGCGTCGCGTCGTCGCCTCCCCCGATCCCAAGAAGATCGTCGAGGCCGACTCCATCCTCAACCTGCTCGACAACGAGTTCATCGTCATCGCCTGCGGTGGCGGCGGCATCCCCGTCGTCCGCGACTACGAGAACAAGGGCTGCTACAAGGGCGTTCCCGCCGTCATCGACAAGGACCTGGGCGGCGAGCTGCTGGCCGAGGACTGCGACGCCGACGTCCTGTTCCTGCTGACCGCCGTCGAGCATGTCGCCATCAACTTTGGCAAGCCCGACCAGGAGGAGCTCGAGGACCTCACCGCCGACGAGGCCGAGCGCCTGGCCGACGAGGGCCAGTTTGGCAAGGGTTCCATGGAGCCCAAGGTTCGCGCCGCCATCAAGTTCGCCCGTTCCCGCAAGGGCCGCACCTGCATCATCGGCGCCCTGGACAAGGCCGCCGAGACCATGGCCGGCCTCTCCGGTACTCGCATCCACGAGTAGTCTCTACTCTGTTGCCTCTCTCGTGGGCGCCAGGCAAAGCGCCCACAAACTACCTCTCTTCATGAGCCCCGCAGTCCGCTCCGACTGCGGGGCTTTTGCTATTGAGTTGTGAGCATATGGGGGAGGTAAACAAGATCAAATTTGATTAGACGCTCAGATCATGAGACGCCTGAAACCAAACGATGACTCCCAGAATCCTAATTCGGCGTTTGTCCAGCACGATATCCGGTTCCGCTGTGCGATATGAGTGGGATGAGAGCATCACGGTATTCGTGCCGGTGCTATAACGCCGTATGACGATTCTCGAATTATCGGCCAAGGCGAGGACGGAGCATCCGTTCCAGGGTTTTGGGCTGGGATCCACGAGGAGAAGGGATCCAATCGGGTAGCATTTGGACATGGCGGATGTGTCCATTTGAACAAAGAAGCACTCGCGATGTTTCTTGAATACGGATGAGGGAAGCGCGGTTGTTCCGGTTTGTTTAAGTCCCGTTCTGCCTCCTGTCATCTGGATTTTAAATACATCGCAAAGGGAATCAGTAGTAACTTCTTTGGATTCCCCCTTCCGCCCCTCGTGGTCGAGCTTTGCGGCAAGCCCTGCGGTTTCAGATGTGAGGTCGTCGAGCTGCAGGTTAAATGTCGATACTATCTTGAGCAACGTTGAGCGGCGGATTGCATAACGATCCTTTTCCCAGCGGCATACCGTTTCTTTGGAGACGCCGACGAGTGTCGCGAGCTCCTCCTGTGTTAGCTGATCGCGCTTGCGAAGCGCCTTTATGTTTTGACCCGTTCCCATTTTATGAAGTGCGGACGAGGGGAAGGCAGAGGCAGTTGGGACCGCCAAAGCCGTTTGTCAGCTCGAAGATAGAGATGGGAACAAGTTCAATACCTGCCTGCTCCAGCGCTTTGTTGGTTTTGACGTTTTCTTCGTATACGCAGACCTTGCCGGGCTCCAAACAAAGGGTGCTTGTGGCATTGTTGGACCTTTCGACCTCTGCTGCTCCGGGATTTGAGCCACCGCAAAAGATAAATTGCAACGAATTTGAGCCCAGAGCTAATCTCAGCGCTTCTTTCAGACCGCCTTCGACATGACGCGCCCGGGTTGTCCTTTCCGATCTGCCCCGCGTAATGCGGTAGACCCGTGCTTGATCGAGAAGCTCACGGTCAACGAGGAATGTCTCGTAGTCAACGCGAGCGAAATATGTGTCGAGATGGATACAGAGGTCATCGTAGGGGACCTGTATGGCCCATACGGACTCAATAGCAGAGTTCTCATCCCAGAGCAAGTTATTTGCTAGGGTGTCTATCGCCGCTGGCTCGGTTCGTTGGGAGATTCCAACGGCTACGTTTTCGCAGTTGAGGTTGTGCAGGTCGCCGCCTTCAAAGTGGTAAGTCGATTCATGCTTGAAGAACTGAGGAGCCTCGCGGAAATCTGGGTGATATGTAAAAATCGTTTTGTAGGCGATAACCTCACGGTTGCGCTCCGGCCAGTACATATGGTTGAGTGTGACGCCTTCGCCGATGACGCTCGCCGGGTCGCGTGTGAACCACATGGTGTTAAGGGGGCTTACGAGAAGGTCGTCGGGCGAGTATGCATCTCCCGTCAGTTTTGCGAGGCTGAATATCTCCTTATCCGTATCGAAGACCTGGGAATAACGGATGCCGTTGACGGCCGCTTGGGCCAGAGCGCGGGAGCCCTCGATGTGCTCGAGGTAATCGCGAATAGCGGACTCGAGCTCAATGCCGCACGCGCCGCATTCTCTAATGAAGCTATCGATAAAGGAGCGACGCGCTTGGTCTGTCGCATCAAGGGCTTCGGTAAGAAGGTTTTCAAGATAGAGAATCTCTACTCCTTCGCGCTCGAGCATCGTCGAGTAAGCATGATGCTCCTTGAGAGCCTTTTCAAGATCGAATGAGCTGCTAGACGGGCGTAGCGTAAAGACTTGATTGAACTGCCCGTCGGGGTAATTGCGCGTTTCGGAGCCGGGGCAGTGCAGGAGGGCCTTTTTTAGCTTTCCTATTTCGTTTTGAACATGTAGTGCGGACATAAGACCTCGCTTTGGCGATGAGTATTGATTGCTTCCATAGTGGCACATTACGAGATTGATTCAATTTACATCATATTTGTCACAGGAGAATGGCATGAACAAGGCTAGTAATTGATGTTAAACATCTATTTAAAGAGACAATTGACGAATTACATCAATCTGGAATCCGTTTACGGGTCGATGCGCTTCGTTGACGGGCGAAGAGACGGAAGGATGTTTTGCGCGATGACACAATGGCTTTGCCGGCAACGAAAAACCCCTGAATTAAGGAGGAGAGATGGCAGAGACAGAAAAGAAGCGCACTCTTCGAGTCCCGCACGTGTACACCATCATTCTCGTCTTGATGGCCGTATTTGCCGTTCTGACCTGGGTCGTGCCTTCGGGTTCGTTTGAGCGCCAGGAGGTTAACGGTCGCGAGGTAACAGTCTCGGGCACCTATGAGCCTGTCGATAAGGTCTATACGGACGAGGACGGCAACGAGGTCGATCTTCGCCAAGGCATCTTCGAAGTACTTGAGGCCCCTGCGATCGGCATCCAGCAAGCGGTCGAGGTCGTTGCATTCATTATGATCGTGGGAGGTTCCTTCCAGGTCATCACGGCGACTGGAGCCATCACGAGCGGCGTCGCCCGAGTGGTGAAGAAGTTCAAGAGCAAGGACGTCCTCATCATTCCGATCCTAATGGTGCTTTTTGCCTTGGGCGGCAGCACCTTTGGTATGGCAGAGGAGACGCTTCCGTTCTTTGCGATTCTTATGCCGATCATGATGGCCATGGGCTTCGACTCAATTACAGCGTTCATGACGGTGTTTGTGGGTGCCCGTATCGGATACATCGCATCTACCGTTAACCCGTTCAACGTCCTGATTTCCCAGGGTATCCTCGGTATCCAGGGCAACCCCCAGCTTTGGTTGCGTACTATCGCCCTTGTCGTGCTCACTGCAGTTGCCATCGCATGGGTTGTGATGTATGCCCTCAAGGTTAAGAAGAATCCCGAGACATCCCCAGCTTTCCACGATGATATCGAGAAGCGCAAAGAGTTTGGCGCGGACGAGAATCTCCTCGATAGCGAGTTCACCGCTAGGCAAAAAGCCGTTATGGTTATTTTCGTGCTTGGACTTGGCGCTATCATTTGGGGTCTGGTAACCCAGGGCTGGTACATGAACGAGATCTCTGCGATTTTCTTGGCCATGGCTCTTCTTTCGGGTGTTGTTTCCGGGATGAATGAGAAGGAGATCGCTGGCGAGTTCGTTAAGGGAATTGCAGACTTCGCGTTCTCTGCCATCGTTGTTGGCCTCGCCCGCGGAATCCTCGTAATCGCCAATGACGGCCTCATCATCGATACGATTCTCAACACGCTCGCCACGGCTCTCTCCGGAGTTCCGGCAGTTATCTTTACGAGCATTCTCTATGTCGTGGATAACCTTCTGTCGATCCTCGTTCCGAGCTCCTCAGGCATCGCTGCTCTTACGATTCCCATTTTCGGCCCGCTTGTTGAGCTGATGGGCTTAAACCCCGAGGCCGCAGTTACTGGTCTTTCCATGGGTAGCGCGGCCATGTCTCTCATTTCGCCAACAAGCGCGATGCTCGTTGCCGGTCTTGGCGTCTGCAAGATTCCGCTAGGCCAGTGGTGGAAGGTCGCTTGGAAATTCTTCCTGGTCGTAAGCGTTATCTGCATGGCATTCACTGCGGTTTCGGGTCTTATCCCCCTGCCGTAAATGCAAACCCCACATACAAGTTGTGAGAAAGAAGGATAGAGATGAACAAAGGACTGAACGTTCATAGCGAGATTGGCGCCCTCAAGAAGGTGTGCGTCCATCGCCCCGGTATGGATCTTGTAAACATGAAGGCGGAGGATTTCGACCGCGTTTGGATTCACGACGCGTTCTATCTGGACTATGCCCAGAAAGAGCACGATCAGTTTACCGACCTTCTTCGCGGCGCTGGCGCCGAGGTCGTCTATATGGAAGAGCTGCTCGCTGAGACGTTTGACAAAGTCGAGGGCACTCGCGCAGAGTTCATGACGAAGTTCATGGGTGAGTCCGGCATCTCCAACGCGGCCCTTCGCCAGGCCGTTGTCGAGAAGCTTGATTCGATTAAGGACAACAAGGAGTTTGTCCTTGCTGCCATGGGCGGCCTCTACGTTCGCGACCTCGAGATCCCCAAGGTTGGCGGTTCTCTTGCCAGTATGGACGGCGAGGAGTTGAAGGCTGACGATATGGTGCTGTTCCCCATGCCGGCCTCGTATTTCTCCCGTGACCCTCTGGCTGTCGTGGGCAAGGGCGCTACCATGAACCGCATGTACTGGAATCAGCGCAACCGCGAGGTAATCTTCTACGAAACGGTGCTGCGCAACCATCCCGATTACGCCGGTAGCCCCATCTGGTACGACCACAACAGCGAGTGGCATATCGAGGGCGGCGATATCCTCAACATCAACGCCAAGACGCTCGCCATCGGTATTTCCGAGCGCACCCAGACTGCGGCCATCGATGAGCTCGCCAAGAATATGTTCTGGGGTTCCGATGAGGCCGAGATCGAGAACATCTATGCCATCAAGATCCCGCACGGCTACGCCTACATGCACCTCGACACCGTCTGCACGCAGGTCGATCGCGATAAGTTCACGGTCTATCCCGGCATCTACCAGACGCTTCGTGCCTACCGCCTGACCAAGGGCGATGCAGAGGGGGAGGTGCATATCGAGGAACTCGAGGGCACCCTGCAGCATATCCTCGAGCTTGCGACGGGTATGGACCATATCACCATGATTGAGTGCGGTGGCGGCGATCCGATCGAGGCCTCCCGTGAGCAGTGGAACGATGGTTCCAACACTCTTGCGGTCGCACCGGGCAAGGTCTGCGTGTATGAGCGCAACGTTGTCACCAACGATGCTCTTTACAAGGCTGGCGTCGAGCTGCTCGTCGCTCCCTCCGAGGAGCTTTCTCGCGGTCGCGGCGGCCCGCGCTGCATGACCATGCCGTTCTGGCGTGAGGAAATCTAGTCAGCGTTAGCGTATCTGGGCGGCGCGTGTGCGTCTACGCCGCCCATCCCTCCTTGTGTGTTCCAACAATCGAAAGGACTCAAATCATGGCTCTTAATCTTTCTGGTCGAAGCGTTCTTACCCTGCTTGACTTTACGCCCGAGGAAATCGAGTACATGCTCGACCTCTCAAAGAACTTCAAGGATATGAAGCGCGCCGGTTATCCGCACCGCTTTCTCGAGGGCAAGAACATTGTCCTGCTGTTTGAGAAGACCTCCACGCGCACGCGCTGTGCCTTCGAGGTCGGCGGTATGGACCTGGGTATGGGCGTGACCTACCTCGACCCTGGCTCGTCGCAGATGGGCAAGAAAGAGTCCATCGAGGATACCGCCCGCGTGCTCGGTCGCATGTATGACGGTATTGAGTATCGCGGCTCCGACCAGTCGATCGTCGAGGAGCTTGCCGCCAAGGCTGGCGTTCCCGTCTGGAACGGTCTGACCAACGAGTACCATCCTACCCAGGCCCTTGCCGACATTCTTACCATGCGTGAGGAGTTTGGCGACACGCGCGGCATGAAGCTCACCTATATGGGCAAGGAGCAGGGCAACGTCAGCGACTCCCTGATGGTTATCTGCGCCAAGCTCGGCATTAACTTCTGCTCCTGCGGACCCAAGGGCGATGTCGAGGGCGCCACGCACTTCGATCCCGAGCTTCTTGAGCGCTGCCAGGAGATCGCCGCTCAGAATGGCTGCACGATCCAGCTCACTGAGGATATCGACGAGGGCGTCAAGGATGCAGACGTGATCTATACGGACGTTTGGGTCGGTATGGGCCAGGCTGAGGAGCTGTGGAAGAGCCGAATCGACCTTCTCTCTCCCTATCGAGTAACGCCCGAGGTCATGGCCAAGGCAAACCCCGGCGCCATCTTTATGCACTGCCTGCCGAGCTTCCACGATACGCAGACCACCATCGGCGCCGAGATTGCCGAGAAGTTCGGCGTGACCGAGATGGAGGTTTCCGACGAGGTCTTTGAGAGCGCGCAGTCTCGCGTGTTCCAGGAGGCCGAGAACCGCATGCATACCATTAAGGCCATGATGTACGCGACGCTTCGCTAGTAGCTGGGAAGTGAACGAACACTATGAGTAAACCGTACGGAAAGCCCGATCGTATTGTCGTCGCCCTTGGCGGCAACGCCCTCGGCAACAACCCCGTCGAGCAGATCGAGGCCGTGAGCAACACCGCCCACGCTCTCCTCGGTCTTATCGAGCAGGGCAACGAGATCATCATCACCCACGGCAACGGCCCGCAGGTCGGCATGATCCAGAACGCCTTCGCCGCCGCCCACGACGCCATCGGCACCCCCGAGATGCCGCTGCCCGAGTGCGGCGCCATGTCCCAGGGCTACATCGGCTACCACCTGCAGCAGGGCATCGGCCGCGAGATGCACAAGCGCTACAAGCGTTGGCACGCCGCCACCGTCGTCACCCAGATCGAGTGCGACCCCGACGACCCCGCGTTCAAGAACCCGACCAAGCCGATCGGCCCGTTCTACACCGAGGAGCAGGCCAAGGAGTTCATGGCCGAGGACCCCTCCAAGGTCTTCGTCGAGGATTCCGGCCGCGGCTGGCGTCGCGTCGTCGCCTCCCCCGATCCCAAGAAGATCGTCGAGGCCGACTCCATCCTCAACCTGCTCGACAACGAGTTCATCGTCATCGCCTGCGGTGGCGGCGGCATCCCCGTCGTCCGCGACTACGAGAACAAGGGCTGCTACAAGGGCGTTCCCGCCGTCATCGACAAGGACCTGGGCGGCGAGCTGCTGGCCGAGGACTGCGACGCCGACGTCCTGTTCCTGCTGACCGCCGTCGAGCATGTCGCCATCAACTTTGGCAAGCCCGACCAGGAGGAGCTCGAGGACCTCACCGCCGACGAGGCCGAGCGCCTGGCCGACGAGGGCCAGTTTGGCAAGGGTTCCATGGAGCCCAAGGTTCGCGCCGCCATCAAGTTCGCCCGTTCCCGCAAGGGCCGCACCTGCATCATCGGCGCCCTGGACAAGGCCGCCGAGACCATGGCCGGCCTCTCCGGTACTCGCATCCACGAGTAGTCTCTACTCTGTTGCCTCTCTCGTGGGCGCCAGGCAAAGCGCCCACAAACTACCTCTCTTCATGAGCCCCGCAGTCCGCTCCGACTGCGGGGCTTTTGCTATTCACCTAGTCATTGGGGACAAACCCGGCACTTGGGGACGGTCCTTTCCTGCCGGCAGCTTGGGACAGTCCTTAATAGTCATTGGGTACTCATTTAAGTCTGTCCCCAATGACTGCCCAATGGCTGGGAAGGCGCATCCCACACCGACGCATTGCCTTCGGGCCCTCTCCCCAGGCTCTCCATAGCTCAGCTGGACTCCCCGCAACCTGTTCCGAGTTGGCGGAACGAGCGCGACGTGGAGTGTCATTCTTTACCGCGTTAGACTAGACGCAGGGAAAGGAGGAGGACATGGATGCTCGCGTCAAGCAGCTTGTAAATATGATCGAGGACGCTCAGCCTGTCGCTGTCGCGGTACTTGCCAAGCGTCTCGAGGTAAGCGAACGCGCCGTGAGAAACTATATCCATCGCGCAAACGACAACCTTGCAGGGGTTGCACGCATCGTTGGCAGCAAGGGGCAGTATCGTATCGATGTTGCACGTGCAGATGAGCTTGCTCGCTTGCTAGACGGTGCGGCTCTGGCTCATCCGGGCATTCCTGATACGCGCGACGGCCGTGTGTCCTTCCTTCTTAACGACCTCCTCATGCGGTCCCAGTGGGTGACGATTGAGGAGTATGCGGATTTACTCTACGTTTCGGCGCGAACTCTGTCCAATGACATGCGTCTGGTAGAGCAGAAACTCGCCCAATTTGACTTAACGCTCGAAAAGCGCCCACGCTACGGAATCCGCGTTGCGGGCGGGGAGTCGCAACGGCGCCTGTGCCTGGCCTCGCTGGTGAGGCCCGTGTTGCCCGACACCGACGATGCAAAGCTCGCCGAGCGCCTGCGGGCCATCGCCGCATGTGTGGACGATGCCCTGACGGCCTCGCCCGTCACGGTGAGCTCGCTGGCATCCCGCAATCTCATCATGCATCTTTACATCGCTCTTGGCCGCATCGAGCAGGGCTGCTATGTCCCAGCTGCAGAATCGGACGTTCAAAAACTGGAGGGAACGCGCGAATACGCCGCGGCTTTCCAGATTGCCGCAAACATCAAGGATGCCCTGGGCGTGAGCATGCCCCGAGAAGAGGTTGCCTTTATCGCAATCCATTTGCTCGGCAGGGGCACGGGCGTGCCCGAGAAGGGCTCTGCCGTTATCTCGGACGAGATGTGGGAGATTGCTTCCGAGATGGTACGTGCGGTCAACGATGAGTTTAGGTTTGACTTTAGCGGCGATCTTGAACTTCGCATGAACCTTGCTCGGCATATCGGCCCTCTGGGCTATCGCCTTGAATATCACATGCATATGGATAACCCCATGCTGCCCGATATCAAGACGAGGTTTCCGTTGGCCTATTCGATGGCAGCTGGCACCTCGCAGGTACTCGAGCGTCATTTTGGCAGCCAGCCCTCTGATGAAGAGCTCGGCTACATCGCCATGGCATTTGCCCTGGCCCTCGAGCAGCAAGCCGACCAGCCGCGTCGCAAACGCATCCTGATCGTGTGCGCCTCGGGAGCGGGAAGCGCCCGTATGCTAGAGCACCAGTACCGCAAGCAGTTTGGCATGTATATCGATTCGATTGAGACATGCGATGTCGCCCGCGTGGGAACGCTCGATTTTTCGCACATCGACTACGTGTTCACAACGGTGCCGCTCAACGTCAAGTTGCCCGTGCCCGTTCGCGAGGCCGATTTCTTCTTGGAGACGAGCGATGTCAACGCTATCCGCAAGGTGTTGAGCGACGACACTGCGCAATCGGACTCCGTGAGCTCTTTCTTTAGCCGTGCCCTGTTCTTCAACCGCGTTGAGGCGTCGTCGAAGCAGGCCGTTCTCCGATATCTCTCCGAGCGCGCCGTCGAGAGCGGCCGTGTCGATGCCCAGTTTGCCCAAGAGGTCGCCGAGCGCGAGAGCGCGAGTGCCACCTCGTTTGGCAATGGGGTAGCCATGCCCCATGGGATGCATCCCTTGAGCGCCGAGGCCTTTGTTACCGTGGGCCTGCTCGAACATCCCATTCTTTGGGACGAATACGGCCATGAGGTCGATATCGTCTTTATGGTGTCGTTTGCCCGGTCGGGCGGCGATGAGGCGCGGATCTTGAGCTCACTGCTCGCCGAGATCTTTATGGACCGCCAGGGGGTCGAGCGCCTACGCGAGCGCCGGTCCTGGCATGAGCTGATGGCGCTTGTGCAAGCGCATACGGCTTAAGACTTCTTTTGTCGATAACCCTGTCTGTCTACCTGCAATAAACCTCGAGGATTGCGGGCGGGAGATAGGCGTTTCGAATATTCAAGTACAAACCAAACATCACGGGAGAGGAGACCGTTATGGACGATCAGGGAACCGAGATGGTTTCGTTTCAGCTGGTCGCTGCAGCGGGAGAGGCACGCAGCCTTGCCTTCGAAGCCCTTGAAAAGGCAAAAGCGGGGGATTTTGACGCCGCCGCCAAACTCATGAAGCAGTCAAAGGATGCGGGAATCAAGGCTCACCACATCCAAACGCAGCTGCTTTCGACTGAGGCAGCGGGCGAGCATCTGTCGGTGGATGTGTTGCTGGTCCATGCTCAGGACCACCTCATGTGCTCCATGCTTGCTCAGGAGCTCGTGCAGGAGCTGATCTGCCTGTATGAGCGCACTGCAGCCAAGAACGCCTAACGGCGTGCGGCGACTATCCAACCAATCAATGCGAAGGGAATCCCTTATGAAGATCCTTCTTGTTTGCGCAGCTGGCCTGTCTACAAGCATTCTGATGAAGAAACTCGAGAAATACGCGGAGCAAAACGGCATCGAGCTCGATATCGATGCGGTGGGTATCGGCGAGTATCAGGAGACCTGCGCCGATTATGACGTGCTGCTCTTGGGGCCGCAGGTGTCCTACCAGCTCAACACCGTCAAGCAGGGGAGCGGTAAGCCGACCGCGGTCATCCCCGCACAGGACTACGGCATGGGCAACGCCGCCAACGTGCTGGCACTCGCCCAGTCGCTGTTGGGCTAGGAGGCGACTATGGAAAAGTTCATGACCCTGCTTCAGGAAAAACTGACCCCTATTGCCAATTTCTGCGGCGCCGAGCGCCACTTTGCCTCCATGCAAAAGGGCTTTATGAGCGCGATCAGCTTCATCTTGGTCTCTGCCGTCTTTATGATCATCGCCAACCCGCCGGTCACGGCCGACCTGGTGGCGCGGGGCGGGTTCTGGTCCGTCTTTGGCCCTTGGCTCGATTTTGCCACGGCCAATAAGCTCACGCTGCTCATCCCGTTCAACATGACGATGGGCATACTGTCGGTGATCGTGACGTTCGCAATCGCCTATAACCTGGCGGGCACCTACAAGATGCCCAAGCTTAACGCCGGTATGACCTCGCTGGTGATGTTCCTGATCGCCGCGGCGCCGTCGTCCTACTACCAGCTTGCTGATGAGTCCGTGCTCCAGGCGGTCCCCTGCACCTATCTGGGTGCGCAGGGCCTGTTTACCGCCATCATCGTTGCCCTGGTCTCCGTCGAGGTCACGCGCTTCTGCCAGACCAAGGGCATCACCATCAAGATGCCCGATGGCGTGCCGCCGTTTTTGTCCGAAACCTTTGGCGCCATCGTGCCTATGCTCGCCAACATCCTCATCTTCTTTGGTGGCAACCTGCTGATCCAGATGATCGATCCCACGCTGTCCATCCCCTCGGTTATCGAGAAGCTGCTCGCTGCCCCGCTTTCCGTCGCAGTTGACTCTGTGCCCGGCGCACTGCTTATCTGCTTCATGACGCTGCTGTTTTGGTGCTTTGGCGTCCACGGCAACATGATCGTGATGCCCATCACCGCCCCGGTCACGCTTGCCGCCTTTGCTGCCAACGCCTCGCTCTACGCTGCTGGGCAGCCGCTTGAGTTCCACCCGGTATTCATGTCGATGGTCATCAACCTCATCGGCGGCACGGGCAATACGTTCTCTTTTGTGGCGCTCTGCGCGTTTAGGGCAAAGTCGCAGCAGCTCAAGGCATTTGGCAAGGCATCGATCGTGCCGAGCTTCTTCCGTATCTCCGAGCCCGCGATCTTTGGCGCACCCATCATCTTCAACCCGATCCTCATGGTTCCGTTCGTGCTGGGCGGTATGATTTCGGCCCTGCTGTATTGGGGTGCAATCTCACTGGGTCTTGTCTCTAACTTCTACATCTTGGTGAGCGGCACGTTCCCCATCTTCGTTCAGGGCT
The DNA here is from genome assembly GCA_938023705.1 of uncultured Collinsella sp. Classification (GTDB taxonomy): domain Bacteria; phylum Actinomycetota; class Coriobacteriia; order Coriobacteriales; family Coriobacteriaceae; genus Collinsella. The sequence continues at coordinate 15,248 of CALJDJ010000062.1, read as the reverse complement.
TTATCCAGTGCCTCGACCCGCGCATCTGGGTATTTACGATCGTTTTGATCGTGGTCATGGCTGTGGTCTGGTACCCGTTCTTTAAGGTGTACGACAACCTGCTCCTGGCACAGGAGCAGGAGAACGCCGCGGCAGCTTCTGCCAAGGATGCTGAGTAGCATGGGTTACTTTGACAGAACGTCTGCTGCCGGTATGCCCGAGGGCTTTTTGTGGGGCGGCGCGCTCGCTGCCAACCAGGCCGAAGGGGGTTGGAACGAGGGCGGCCGCGGTATGTCGCACTCCGACCTGATTCCACAGGGTCCCGACCGCTGGGATGTGATGTTTGGCAGGCAAAAGCCCGTGGATGATCCGGACAGGCTGTATCCATGCCGTTGGGGCAACGACTTCTTCCATCATTGGCGCGAGGACGTCGAGCTCTTTGCCGAGATGGGCTTTAAGTGCCTGCGTCTTTCAATTTGTTGGAGCCGTATTTTTCCCACAGGGATGGAGGCCGAGCCCAACGGTGAGGGCTTGGAGTTTTACCGTCAGGTATTCGAGGCGCTGCGCGAGCACGGAATCGAGCCGCTCGTGACGCTGTCGCACTACGACTATCCGTTGGCTCTGGTCGAGCGTTATGGTGGATGGCAAAGCCGAGAGATGATCGAGCGGTATGCGCACTACGTCGAGACCGTCGGACGTGCGTACCAGGGCCTCGTGCGTTATTGGCTCACCTTCAACGAGATCAACAGCGTGGCGCTGTCCTATCTCAACGCGGGCGTCACGCTCGAGGATGAGCGTGACCGTGCAGCCGTGACCGCGGCGTTCTCGCACCATATGTTTATGGCGAGCGCTCGCGCTGTCGAGATCCTGCACAAGATCGATCCCGCAAACAAGGTGGGTTGCATGATCGCTGCCGGTGCGACCTATCCGTACCGTTGTGCGCCCGAGGACGTATGGCTTGCGTATGAGGAGGACCGCGGCCGCTACTTCTACACTGACGTGATGGCTGCGGGCGCCTATCCTACTTGGAAGCTGCGTGCGCTCGAGAAAGAGGGTGTTCACGTGCCCTTTGAGCCGGGCGATACGGAGTATCTGGCCGAGCATACCGTCGACTTCATCTCGTTCTCGTACTATTGCTCGCGCTTGGTGTGCGCCGATGACCAGGTGATCGCTGAGAAGGCGGAGGGCAACGTGTTCCCGACGCTGCGCAATCCGTACCTCAAGGATAAAGAGACTGCCTGGAAATGGCAGATCGATGCGCTGGGTTTGCGCGTGACGCTTGCCGGCTACCACGATCGTTACCATCTTCCGCTCTTTATCGCTGAGAACGGTGTGGGCGGACTCGATGCGCTGGAAGACGGCAAAGTCCACGATGCGTATCATATTGATTACCTGCGCAGGCATATTCTTGCGCTGCGCGATGCAATTGTCGAGGACGGTGTTGACCTGATGGGATACACGCCGTGGGGCTGTATCGATTTGGTGTCGGCCTCGACGGGGCAGATGAAGAAGCGCTATGGCTTTGTTTATGTCGATGCCGATGATACGGGCAAAGGCACGTTCGATCGCTACCGAAAGGACAGCTTCTGCTGGTACCAAAAGGTCATTGCATCAAATGGCGAGGACTTGAGTTAACTCTTGCAGGTCTGTTGCCCCCGCGGTCCGCTTCGGCCGCGGGGCTTTTGCTATTGAGGCGGCTGTTCATGAGGAGCATTGCAGACTGCGGAAACCCGGCACTTGGGGACGTTCCTTTCCTGCCGGCAGCTTGGGACAGTCCTAAAAGGCCGCATCGATCAACTGCGGAAAGCACATCCCAGAATGAGCGTCCAACATGGGGTGCGGTTTCCCTTGAGGCCCTCAATCGGAAAATGCATCCCAGATTTTTGTCGAAAAGCGGTCCCTAGTTTCCCAAACGGGCCGCTAACGGAAAGCGCATCCCGCTATTGGGCCCCAAAGCAGGATGCGCTTTCCGTGCCGGCAGTTCCAAGCAGTTCGGGATGGCCCTTTTTGTCTGCTCTCGGCCGGCGTCCGTAAGACTGTCCCCAACGACCACTCGTTTAAGTCTGTCCCCAATGAGTGCCCAATGACTAGTAGTAGGCCCACATGGCTTCGACTTCGTTGAGGACCTCTACGACGCCCCAGCGACGGGCGCTGCGGCTGGCCGAGTTGGGGTCGTAGACGCCAATCTGATTGGCATCGTCGATGCCGTAGAGCACGATGTAGTGGCCTACGTTGGTAAACGTACCGGGGCGCACTGCGGCGATAACGGGCGCACCCGAGCGAAGTGCTTGGGTAATCGATTCACGATCGTTATAGAGCTGTGTTCCGTTGAGTCCCAGCTGCCACGCACCGCCTGTCATAAACGACCACTCGGTGGCACCAGTGGGGGCGTAGTTGCCGGCTTCGGCCAGCGCGCATATATCGACCGGCGTCTTATCGGTGTGGCCGGTCTTAAAGATATAGACCATGGCGAGGCAAGTGGGACCGCAAGCGTTTTCGCGGATAGTGCCACCGGCATAGGACAGCTCCGACCATGCGGGGTCAATTTGGTAGATGTGGGGCATGGTACCGGCCTGCCATTGCGAGCGTGGGGTCGAGAACGCAAAGGAGTAACCGGGCGCGACGGGAGCTTTAAGCAGCTTGTCCTCGGCAGTGGGCTCAAGACCGGCTGATCCGTGGGAGATACAGGATCCCAAAAACACAAAGACGAGGCAGACGGCGATGGAGCAAAGCGCAAGGCGTAGGCGGCGGGCCGGAAGCACGTGGCTTGTGGTATGCGACGCGGGGTGAGGGGCGGAATTGCCGCGATCGCGTTGAGGTCGCGAAAAGGAGCGTTTAACGTAGTAGTCGGTCTTACGGCGATCGTAGCGGCGCGGCTGTGATGTGTCGGTCTGGCGTTGGCGTGCGCTCGTACTCACGCGGTCTGACTGCTGCACGGTACGGCTTTGTTGCCGAGATGAAGCCCCGGGCTGCTCTTGGGGGCGCTGCTGGTTGCCGTTGTCGGAGGTGCTTCTGGGCGTTGGCGTGGTGCGGCCGGCAAGGCGCACGCTTTGTGGCCGTTGGTCGCCGTCATTGTATCCGTATGCCATTCGAATCACCTTGCCTCGTGTGTAACTTGTCTATCCTACATAAAAAGATGCACGACACATGGGTATGTGCGCCAAAAGCCTGACAAATGGTATGAACGTTGCCGCGCCGCGCGCCAAGCGTCACGGCAACAGGTATCCAAAAGCAGACAAGATGAAAGCGTCCAGGACGAATGACGTCTCCCGCCGTTCGTCCCAAAAACGGCGCCGCTCGTTTTGCAGTTCTGCCTTCGGTCGAGCCATAAGCGGCAGCGTGGCGCCGAGGCCGTATCTTAAAGCCACGAAATAAAAGCGCGCGGTCGAACAGGCCGCGCAAGGGGTGACGCCAGGGGGCGTCAAAAAGGAAAGGAGGGGAACAATGGCGGACAAGAACGCAGAAGTTGCAGTCGAGGACAACGGCGGCATGAAGAAAACGCTTTCGCTCTGGAACTTCTTCACCATCGGTTTCGGTGCCATCATCGGTACCGGTTGGGTTCTGCAGGTCGGCGACTGGATGGTCGTGGGCGGCGGTCCCGTTCCCGCTATGATTGCATTCCTCTTGGGCGCAATCTTCCTCGTGCCCGTCGGAGCTGTTTTTGGTGAGCTCACGGCTGCTATCCCAATTTCGGGCGGCATCGTCGAGTATGTCGATCGTAGCTTTGGCCGTACGATGAGCTACATCACCGGCTGGCTCCTGGCCCTGGGCAACGGCATCCTGTGCCCGTGGGAGGCCATCGCCATCTCGACCCTCGTGTCCGAGATGTTCGGCAGCCTGCCCGGCCTTGAGTGGCTGCGCGCCGTCAAGCTCTACACTATCCTGGGCGCCGACGTTTACCTGTTCCCGACGCTGATCGCGCTCGGCTTTGCAACCTACGTCATCTTCCTCAACTTCCGCGGTGCCAGCTCGGCCGCCAAGCTGCAGGCCTTCCTGACCAAGGCCCTGCTCTGCGGCATGCTACTCGCCATGGGCGTCTCGCTGTTCACCGGCTCGCCGGACAACGCCATGCCCGTGTTCTCCCAGGTCACCGGTGCTGGCGGCGGCAAGCCCGCTACCGAGGGCACCAGCCTGTTCGCAGGCATCGTTTCGGTCCTGGTTCTGACCCCGTTCTTCTACGCCGGCTTCGACACCATTCCTCAGCAGGCTGAGGAAGCAGCCGAGGGCCTCAACTGGAACAAGTTCGGCAAGATCATCTCCTTGGCTCTGCTGGCCGCCGGCGGCTTCTACATGGTCTGCATCTACTCGTTCGGCACCATCCTCGACTGGCATGAGTTTGTTAAGAGCCCGGTTCCCGCGCTTGCCTGCCTCAAGGGCATCAACATGCTCCTGTACCTGGCCATGCTCGTCATCGCCACGCTTGGACCCATGGGCCCGATGAACTCCTTCTACGGCGCCACGAGCCGCATCATGCTCGCCATGGGCCGCAAGGGCCAGCTGCCCGAGAAGTTCGCCGAGGTCGATCCCAAGTCCGGCGCTCCCAAGCTCGCCTGCGTCGTTCTGGGCGTCATCACCGTCGTCGGTCCGTTCCTGGGCAAGAACATGCTCATCCCTCTGACCAACGTGTCGGCTCTCGCCTTCATCTTCTCCTGCGGCATGGTCGCCCTCGCTTGCCTGCGCATGCGCTTCACCGAGCCCGACCTGCCTCGTCCCTACGAGGTGCCCGGCGGCAAGTTTGGCATCAGCCTCGCTATCGTTGCCTGCGGCACCATCATTGGCCTGCTCGTGATCCCGTTCTCTCCCGCCTCCCTCAACATGGTGGAGTGGAGCATCGTGATCGGCTGGCTGGCTGTTGGCCTGGCCCTCATGGCCTTCACCAATTCCCGCAAAAAATAACGCCTAGCCGGGACGGATCGGGTGTGCGGGGCCCTCTCTCCCGCGCACCGAACCCGGCACCACTTGGGTAGTTTTGTGAGGCCTTAACCCAACGCGGCCTCGCCCACTATATGGATCCATAAGGAGGAACCATGTCCACTAAGTATGCAATCGTTGGCGGCAAGCTCATCGACGGTACCGGTGCCGAGCCGGTCGAGAACTCCCTCGTTCTCGTCGACGACAATGGCAAGATCGAGTACGCCGGTGTCATGCAGGACCTTCCCGAGGGCGTTGAGGTTATCGACGCCGCCGGCAAGACCGTCCTTCCCGGCCTGATCGACACCCACCTGCACTTCTCGGGCAACCTGACCGACGATGACACCGACTGGGTCATGCAGCCGCTCCTCGAGAAGCAGGCCGTCGCCGTCAAGCAGGCCTACGACTGCCTCACCCACGGTCTCACCACCGTCTGCGAGATCGGCCGCTTTGGTATCCAGATCCGTGACTGCATCGACAAGGGCGTCTTCAAGGGCCCGCGCGTTCTGGCAACCGGCCTTGGCTTCTGCCGCGTTGCCGGCCACGGCGACTCCCACCACTGCAGCCAGGAGCTCAACAAGGAATCGCACCCCTGGGGCGATCAGGTCGACGGTCCTTGGGATCTGCGTAAGGCCGTCCGCCGTCGCCTGCGCGAGAACCCCGATGCCATCAAGATCTGGGCTACCGGTGGCGGCATCTGGCGCTGGGACTCCGGCCGCGACCAGCACTACTGCTCCGAGGAGATTCAGGCCGTGGTCGAAGAGGCCAAGATGGTCGGCATCCCCGTGTGGAGCCACTGCTACAACAACCACGCCGCTGCCTACGATTCCGTCCGCTTTGGCTGCGAGCAGCTGATCCACGGCTTCGATATCGATGAGCGCACCATGGACCTCATGGCCGAGCAGGGCACCTTCTTCACCCCGACGATCGCCTTCCTGCCCACTTGGTACGCCACCTATCCGCCCGTCTACGTCCCCGAGCTGCACGACAAGTACGAGGGCACCCTGGTCGAGAAGGAACTGCAGCGCAACTACGACTGCCTGCGCGAGGCCAAGAAGCGCGGCGTCGTCATGACGATCGGCTCCGACTCCTTCTCCTTCGTCACCCCGTACGGCACCTGCTCCATCGAGGAGATGTACGAGTTCGTCGACAAGATCGGCTTCACCCCGGTCGAGACCATCACCTGCGCCACCCTCAACGGTGCCAAGATGTGCCACATCGAGGACGAGACCGGTTCCATCGAGGCTGGCAAGTGCGCCGACCTGCTGGTCGTCAATGGTGACGTCGCCGCCGACATCCACGTGCTCAACACCGACAACATGGACGTCATCATGAAGGACGGCTGGATTGTCGAAGCCGGCAGCTTCGGCGAGGCAAACAAGTACAGCGCCTAAGCTACCGTTCATCGATGGCTGGATGTAAAACACAGTATTTGATTGCATAATGCAATGGAGAGGGTCGCTTGCGGCCCTCTTTATTGCTATGGGGTGCGTCAGTAAGAAGGGGATGACGGTGGATCTCAATAGGCTGATTCTGGGCAAGAGCTACAACTCTACCAAGGTCTTTCGTACCGCTCAGCATGTGGTTCAAGCCATCTTGCTCGGTATTGTCGTTCCGCTGCTTATCCTGCTGCTCATCTGGGATCTAACCGATAATCCCAATCCCGTTCCGGCCGTTGTCGTCATTGCCGGCTTGGTCATGCTGTGCTTCTTCTTCTCGTACGTCTTTGTCGTTCCCGACGACCTCACATCGAGCGCAACCGACCGCACGCTCGCCATCGCATCAAAAATATTCGCCTACACGTCGCGCGGCCTTACGCCCGAAGCTGCCCTGGGCGCCTCTAAGATCATCCTGTCCGAAACTATCGCCTCTGCCATCTGCTTTACCGACGGCAAGCAGGTGTTGGCAAGCTGGGGCGAGGACTCGGCAAAATGCCCCGCGGGCACCCCGGTGGTACTGCGGACTACGCTCAACGTGATCAACAGCGGTGAGCAAAGCGTGTTCTCGCGCGATGCCTCGACCGAGACGGGTGGCTACTTTCCGCGCCTGCGCGCCGGTATTGTCGCACCGCTTACCGTGCGCGGGCATTGCGTGGGCACGCTCGAGCTGTATTATCCCCGTCTGAGCAGCATCGATATGCGCCAGACGGCGCTTGCCTCGGGCTTTGCCGACCTCATTTCCACGCAGCTTGCGAGCTTTGAGCTCGAGCGCCAGGACGAGCTTACGGCCCGCGTGGAGCTGCGTGCCTTGCAATCGCAGGTCGATCCTCATTTTCTGTTTAACACCATCAGCACCATCGTGTCGCTCGTTCGAACCGAGCCCGACAAGGCCAGGTCGCTGCTGATCGACTTCTCCAACTACTATCGTCAGACGCTTTCTGATTCCGATACGCTCACCACGCTCGAGCACGAGGTGGAACAGGGCACTCGCTATATCAATCTTATGCAGGCCCGGTATGGTGATGGCCGTCTGCGCGTTTCGGTCGACATCGACTTTGAGGTGCGCGACAGCCTGGTGCCGCCGTTTATCTTGCAGCCGCTGCTCGAAAACTGCATCAAGCATGCGCAGCGCGAGACCGAGCCGCTTTCTATTCATGTTAGGGCTTTCGAGACCGATGACGGTTTGGAGATCATCGTCGAGGACGATGGCATCGGTATGAGCGAAGAGGTCTGCGCACATCTGTTTGAGCAACATCGCCGAGAGGAGCCCGAGAGCATTACCGCCGACGGCTCCGTCAAGCGAGGTTGCGGCTTGGCGCTCTTCAACGTGCTTCAGCGCATCCATTTCTTTTACGGAGAAGATTCCGGCATGCGCGTGAAGTCCCAGGAGGGTGTGGGAACGCAGGTCATCGTTGAGTTGAACGGCGAACCGCATGAGCCGGCGCCGCTGACGGTGTAGCACGCGGTTGGATTGAGAGAAAAAGAGGGAGCGCATATGTCCGAAGGCTGGAACATCTTGGTGGTTGATGACGAGCCTCCTATTAGGGCGGAGCTACGCTATCTGCTGGAAAAGGATGCGCGTGTTGGCCAGATTGCCGAGGCAGGCAATGTCACCGAGGCCGTGGAGTCGATTCTGTCGAACAAGCCCGACGTGCTGTTTTTGGATATCACGATGCCCGGCCGCTCGGGAATTGAGCTTGCCGAGACGCTGCAGAACCTAAAAAAGCCGCCGGTCGTGGTGTTTGTGACGGCATTTGCCGAGTATGCGGCCGATGCCTATAACCTCGATGCCGTCGATTACGTCGTCAAGCCGGTCGAGGATGCCCGCTTGTCAAAGGCGCTCGACAAGATCGAGGCAGCCTTGGGTGCCCGTCGTGTTATCCACGCTCCGCGCCAGCCTCTGCGTCTGACGGTGGACCGCGGGGGCAAAAAGGTGTTCATTCCCGCCGCAGACGTCTGCTACTTTGAGGCGCGCGCCGATTTTTGCAACGCCATCTGCGCCGAGGGAACGTACCTGATCAATGAGTCGATCTCTTCGCTCGAACGTCGCTTGGGCTCCGAGGGCTTTATTCGCGTTCATCGCAGCTATCTGGTCAATTTGGAAGACGTGCACAATGTTGAGATTGGCTCCACGGGGTTGATGGAGCTCAGGCTCGACCGCGTGAGCTCGACGGTGCCGGTGTCCCGTCGTCGTGCCGCCGAGGTCAAGTCGCACCTGGGGCTTGCGTAAGAGGCTTGCGTGCCGTCGTTTACCATCGCAGGTTTGGTATGGGCGCGCGGTGGGCATAATGGGTGGCATCGAATGAAATCGAAAGGATCATTATGCCCGCGCTTATCACCCATCATCTGTTTGGCGAGGAAAGCATCGACCGTCTTCCGCAGGGCGTCATCACGTCCGATGAAGAGCGCATTGCCTTTATCTTGGGCAACCAAGGCCCCGACCCGTTTTTCTTTCACATTCTGACGCCGCGCGTTTCCGACTGCACGCTGCTGGCGCAGGTCATGCATCGCTCGCGCATGTCTCGCCAGTTCGCGTGCCTGCGCGACGGCGTGTCGCATCTGCTGCCGCGCGACGCCAACTTGGGCCGTGCCTTTGCGTTGGGCCTGCTGTCTCATTACGTGCTCGACCGCAACGCCCATCCCTTTGTCTATGAGCAACAGTTTGGCATCGTGGAGTCCGATTCAGAGCTTGAGGATTCGAGCAGTCAGGTCCATGCCGTGATCGAGAGCGACCTGGATGTACTGATGCTGCAGCTTAAACGCGATGGCGCTACGGTCGACGATTACCCGCCGGCGGGCGAGATCGTCACCACCGACCGTATCAATCGCGTTGCCGGCGTGCTGATGAGCTATGTTGCCGGACGCGTGTACGGTATTGACATTCCGGCGGGGGAATACGGTGCCGCCGTTGCCAATATGCAGCGACTTTACCGCGCGATTGAGCCGGCCGGCTCCGTAAAGACGCGCGCGATCTCGTTGGTTGAGGGCTTGGTGCACGACTACTCGCTGCTCGACGGCCTTGCCCATCGCGTGACGACGGAGCTGCCCGAGCGCACCGGTAACCTGGGCCATCTGACATGGAAGAATCCCTTTACCGATGAGGTCTTGAATGAGAGTTTCCCCGAGGTCTTTGATCGCGCGCTGGTCGATTACGAGTGTACGGTCGCGCGTTTTATCGAGACCGGCGACATGGAGGCCGTGACCAGTCACGTCAACTACAGCGGTCGCGTGCTCAATGTCGATGAGGAGTTCGACCGCGAGGAATAGGGCCCATGCGTGCCCCTTTGCCGAATCCTTACCGGTGCTTCTGGACAATTGGGGTACGATGAATTAACTGCATATCGGGCGAATACGAAGGGTCCCTGTCCATGAAATACACCAAGCTCGAGCGTAACTGGGTCATGTACGATGTGGGAAACTCGGCCCTCGTGCTGCTCAATACCTCGGTGGTGCCCATTTACTTTAACGCCATCAATACCGGCGCTTCCTCGGCCGACCTGGTGGTCGCCTGGGGCAATGCGCAGACGATCGCCTCGCTGGTCATCGCCATGCTCATGCCCATTCTGGGCGCGCTTGCCGATTACGCCGGCAACAAGATCAAGTTCTTCTTGGGCTTCTTCCTGACGGGTCTCGTGCTTTGCTTTGCACAGGCTATCCCGATGTCCGCCATGGCGTTTTTGACCGTCTATGTGCTGTGCACCATCGGCCTCAACTCGTCTATGACGTTCTACGACGCCATGTTGCCCGATGTCACCACCGATGAGCGCATGGACGCCGTGTCGAGTTCGGGCTTCGCTTGGGGTTACATCGGTTCCACCGTGCCGTTCATCATCTGCCTGGCGCTCATTATGGGCGGTCCGGCCCTTGGCGTCCCCACCATGTTGGCCACGCGCCTGTCGTTTATTATCACCGGCGCCTGGTGGCTCATCTTTACCTTGCCGCTCATCCGCACCTATAAGCAAAAATACGGTCGCGAGCGCAAGCCCGAAGACACCATCGGCCACATTGTGGGCGGCGTGTTCTCCGAGGTCGGACACACCATGCGCGAGATCGCCCACAACAAGACCGTGCTGGTCTACATGATCGCGTTCTTCTTCTATATCGATGGCGTGCACACGGTCATCTCCATGGCAACCAGCTACGGATCGGCCTTGGGCATCGATTCGACCCAGTTGGTCCTGGCGCTGCTCGTCACGCAGTTTGTGGCTTTCCCGTCCGCCATCATCTACGGCAAGCTCGCCGGCCGCGTGGGCACGCTCAACATGATCTTGGTGGCAGTCGCCGCCTATATGGGCATCGTGCTCTTTGCCGCGTTCTTCCTCAAGACCGCCTTTGAGTTTTGGGTGCTTGCCATTTTGGTCGGCCTGTTCCAGGGCGGCGTGCAGGCGCTCAGCCGCAGCTACTTTGGCCGCATTATTCCCAAGGAAAAGTCCAACGAGTACTACGGCTTCTTTGATATCTTTGGCCGCTATGCAAGTGTTATGGGCACCTTCTTGGTGTCGGTCGTCACCTCGCTGACCGGCAACCCCTCGCTGGGCGTCCTGTCTATCGGCGTGCTGCTGGTGGTGGGCTTTGCGCTGCTGGTCCGTCTGTCCCGCATGTCTCAAACGGCAGAGCAGGCCGCATAGGAACTTGCCGGTAATTGCGTCCGCCGCGATACTCTTTTGGGGTTATCCGCAATAAACATTCTGACTTTCGAACAATGATTAGCCCAAGTGGGTATGATGGAGTCAGCTAGGTCGCGGGGCGTCGCCTGTGTTTGGCGGCGTCCCGTTTTTGTGTTGCAGGGAGGGTAAGGCATGAACGCCACGGTCGTGATTCCAACGTATTGGGCGGGCGATGACGCTCGCGCAAACGCCCCTGGCACCTATGACCATTCGACACGACTCAACGCCGACAATCCCGAACTCGACCGCTGCCTGGCCTCGCTTGAACAGGTGCGCGACATCCCGCGCATCATCCTTTTGGTGGTCTGTCCCGTTTCTGCCACAGCCGATGTGTCGCTGCGCGTGCACGAGATTGTCGACGCGCATCCCACGCTCAAGGTCACCGTTGTCACCAACACCCAGGCCTCGCGCATCGCAGACCGGGTTGCTCAGATCGCACCCAAGGGTTCGGGCGAGTGCGTGAGTCTGCGAGGCTACGGCGCCATCCGCAACATGGGGCTAGCCTGTGCCGCTGTGCTGGGGCATGACGCAGTTATCTTTTTGGATGACGATGAGACTGTCATCGATGCCGACTTTATGAAGCGCGCGACCTACGCGCTGGGTCAGCAGACGCGTCAGGGCCTGCCGATCTTGGTCAAGAGCGGCTATTTCTACGATCGCGACGGATCGCCGCTGGCTCCCACGGACAAGGCGGGCATCTGCCATCGTTGGTGGACCAAGCGCATCGAGTTCAACCGTTGGATGAAAAAGGCGCTCTCGGGCACCCGCATCTCGCGCTCCAACTACGTGTGCGGCGGCCTGATGGCCCTGCACGCCCGCGCCTTTACGCGTGTGGCCTTTGACCCGTTTATCACCCGCGGCGAGGACTTGGATTACCTCTTTAACATGCGCATGTTTGGCTACGACGTGTGGTTCGATAACGAGTGGACCGTGCGCCATTTGCCTCCGGAGTCCGAAAAGCGCTCACCGCGCTTTATGCAGGATGTATACCGTTGGTACTACGAACGGGCCAAGTTGACGTTCGCCGCGCATCAAAAGGAGCTCATTCCTGTTACGGCGGCATCGCTCATGCCCTACCCGGGCCCGTGGATTTCGCGCGAGCTCGACGACCGCGTGCGCAAGACCGCTATGGTCCGCAGCGTGTTTACCCGCGAGCATGAGGGCTACCTGCGCATCTGGCGCCATGGTATCGACGAGGCAAAGGCCTATGCGCGCCAAAACGCTGCAAGCTACCTGCGTTTCCAGAGCTTTTGGCCCAAGATCATGGACGGGCTTTGGCGTGACGCACAACTGATCAGTATCCTGGAGGGGGCCGAATGATCGACCGCCGCGCCCAGCGCGATAGTTCATTATCAATCTTTCGCATCATTGCCGTTGCCTGCGCCATTTGCGTGCTGATGTACTTTATTTTTGCCTTGGTGACCGGCATCGAGCCAATCGCCACGGTGATTGCCTGCGCGCTGCTGTGCATCTTTCTGTGCATCTTTATCTTTTTGACGCTCAATCCCGATTCGGTGCGCTCGCAGTACACCGAAGAGACGCTCTCGGTGGCCTCGGCCATGCTCGAGGACATTAAGGGCGGTCTGACGCAGGAGTCGGCGCGTTTGGTGTGCCAGCGCATTTTGCCCGAGACGCGCGCCATGACGGTGGCCATCACCGACGAGGAAAACGTGCTTGCCTGCGCGGGCGAGTTTGAGGAAAAACTATTGCCAGATTCTCCCATCCACACGCTTGCAACGCGCTACGTTATCGAACATGGCATCGTGCAGTCGTTCAACCGTATGGTGGATGTCGTGGGTTCGGACGGCTCGCACAACCAAGTCCCCGCCGGCATTATCGCTCCCATCAAGGTGGGCGATCGTACCGTCGGCACGCTCAAGTTCTACTACAAGACCCCGCGCGCCGTCGACCGTACTCAGTACGCGCTTGCCTCGGGCTTTGCCGAGATCTTGTCCACGCAGCTCGCCATCCACGAGCTCGAGGTGCAAAAGGAACTCACGGCGCGCGCCGAGGTGCGTGCGCTGCAGGCACAGATTAACCCGCACTTCCTGTTCAACACGCTGAACACCATTGCATCGTTTACGCGCACCGACCCGTTGCGGGCCCGCGAACTGCTTCGTGAGTTCTCATCGTTCTATCGCGCCACGCTCGACAACTCGGGATCGCTTATTCCGGTCTCGCGCGAGGTCGCACAGACCAAGCGCTACCTTACCTTTGAGAAGGCCCGCTTTGGCGAGGACCGCGTGCTTGCAACGTTCGATGTGTCCGAGGACGTGGAAGATACGCTGGTGCCGGCGTTCGTGATTCAGCCGATTGTCGAGAACGCCGTGCGTCATGGTATGGGCGATGACGGCGCCCTGAGGATCGACGTGACCGTTCACCAAGACGGCGAGGATGCAATCTTGATTGCCGTTGCTGATAACGGCGTGGGCATGGATGAGGGTACCGCCGCCAGACTGTTTGACGAGCGCTCTGCCCGTCCCGACGCCAGCTCTCCCCAGGGCGGCGGCGCCGGTGTGGCCATGCACAATATTTCGGAGCGCATCCATCGCTTTTATGGGCCACACTCCTATACGCGTGTCGAATCGGCGCCGGGCAAGGGCACCAAAGTGCTTCTTCATCTTGATTTGTCAGAGAGCATCTTTGACATTCAAGAGTAAAATAAAAGGCTACGGGCTCAACGTCATGCGACGGATGCCCGGCGTAGTTAGTTGACGAAAGGTTTTATCCCTATGCTGCGTGCGATGATTGTGGATGATGAGGCGCCGGCTCGCTCGGAGCTTCGCTTCTTGCTCGAGCAAACGGGCAAGATCGGCACGATCACGGAGGCGTCGAGCGTCCGCTCCGCCATCGAGATGCTTATGGAAAGTCGCGTGGATGTCGTGTTTCTCGATATCTCGATGCCCGGTGCCTCGGGCCTGCAACTTGCCGAGGCGCTGCATAAGCTCAAAAATCCGCCGGCGATCGTGTTTGTGACTGCGTATAGCGACCATGCGGTCGAGGCATTCGACGTGGATGCTGTCGATTATCTGATGAAGCCGGTCGAGGAAGCTCGCTTGGATCGCGCGATCGAGAAGGTCATGCAACGCGCTAAGCCGGTTACGGACAGCAAGGTGACCATCGAGCGTATCCCGGTGGAAAAGGGCGGCCGCAAGGTGCTCATTCCCGTGGACGACATTCGCTTTATCATGGCCAAGGACGATTACTCCTGCATCTATACCGTCGATGATCGCTTTTTGTCGACGACCTCGCTGGCGCAGTTTGAGGCCAAGCTCTGCGACTTTGGCTTCTTCCGTGTTCACCGCCGCTATATCGTCAACTTGGCGTGCGTTACCGACGTTGAGACGGTGCCCTCGGGCGCCATCCAGCTGGGCATTACGGGCGTCGACGAACGCGTGCCGGTTTCGCGCCGCCGCGTCGTGCCGCTCAAGAAGGCTCTGAGTCTCTAGCACACTGGCCCCGCGGCCCTGTGGACCTATCGTCTGCGGAGCCGTGGGGCCTTTTTGTATGTATCTGCCAAATCGTTTTTGCGGAAGGGATCCCATGAACAGTGCAAGCGCCAAGCGTATCGACATCATCTCGGACACCCACGGCTATCTTTCGCCCGCGCTCTTAGATGAGCTTAAAGGTGCGGATTTGATTATCCATGCCGGCGACCTTACGTCGGAGATGGACTACGAGCATCTATGCACCATCGCCCCTGTGCGGGCCGTACTGGGCAACAACGATTATTACCGCGACTACGGCCCCGATGTGGATCGCCTGGCGCTCTTTACCTACGAAGGCCTCAAATTCGCTGTAGCCCACTACCGCGAAGACCTCCCGGTGGGATCCGTAGACGTAGCCATCAACGGCCACACCCACGTAACCAAAGAAGCCCAAGTGGGCCGCTGCCTAGTCCTCAACCCGGGCAGCGCCAGCTACCCCAGAGGCACCCGAGGCCCCACCATGGCCAGAATGCTCGTCAAAGACGGCAAGATCCTAAGCACCAAGTTTATTGACTTGGACTAACCGCAACAAAAACGGGGGATGCAGATCGCATCTCCCGTTTTTTATAAGCCAAAGGTCAAAGTTCAACAAGATCCATCAGACCAACCCCGCCGAGGAGCACGCGGGCTAGCCGCGCAGCGGCGCACGCCCGCAAAACTGGTTGAATAATGTGACGGCAGGGAGGGTCTCCGGGGCTGAGGGCAGGGGTTAAGTTTGTCGCGAGTTCCGCACGCAAAGGAAAGCACTTAATGTGCTTTCCGTC
>CALJDJ010000061.1 GCA_938023705.1 uncultured Collinsella sp. | reverse complement strand
ACATACTCTTTGAATTTTCTAAAATCTTCCCCATCTAATTTCTGCATAACCTTAGTATCATGCTTTATTAAGCTACCGAATATCTGAAAAGAATCCCCCATCCTCAACTTATATATATCAACTAGTTTTAATATCAAAAGATTGTAATCATCATTCAGTTTTACAACATCGTTGTATAATGTATTCCATATATTAATAACAAGTTCGTAGTCAACGCAAGGTGAACGATTTGAAAATTTTAATAACTATTCTAGTTTTTCAGCTAACTCGTCTACAATTCGAAATTCTTTAGTTGTCTGTATACCGCTCAAACACTCTAAATCATCAAAACATTCCATTAATTTATTAAAAAGAATATTCGCCATTGCTTGCTGAATTACATCGTTCATCTCACACTCCTTCGTTAATCATGAAAAATCATTTCCCCTAAATTCACCACTGGACTTCAACTAATTTCCGCCCATATCCCTCCAAACTGCCAATCTTTATTAACTGATAATTTCCTCTGGAATAGCTTCTAAAGCAACTTATCCAAATAATCCGCCCACACCTGCAACCACTTCCGGCACTCAGCATCATACTTATAAAGATTATAAATTCCTTCAACACCGCCACGTGTATGCCCCAATACGGCCTCAGCCACCTCATTTGGACACTGTAAACGAGATAAGCCCGTTCGTACTGTACGACGCAGATCGTGCGGCGTCCAATGAGGTATATCAAGCATTTGACCACTTTCACGTAGACGCCATGAATTTTCAGTTAGATACTTCTGCTGGATTGGCTTCTTTGTGGCTTGCGAAGGGAATAGATATTTGTCAGAGGTAAGGCGTAGAACCTTGAGAAAGTCGATTGCCTGATCAGATAACTATACGTAGCGCTCTATCCCTGTTTTGGCTTCTCGCAGATGGTAAATGAATGATGCCTTTTTCAAAATCGAAGGCCTCCGGACTGACGCCGCCGAGATGACTGTGGCGTCGGGCCCAGTTGTAGAACATTTCAATGTAATCGAAGATATACTCCCGGGCCATATCACATGTTATATATATGTGTTTCCTGAACCGTTCTTTTTTCAGCGAACTGAAGAACGATTCGGCCACCGCATTATCCCAGCAGTTGCCGCAAAATGGCATGATAGCGCGGTTATGGGTGGCGTGGTTTAAAATTTAAATCCTAACGTGTTTGAACATATGGTGAAAACAGTGATCTACCACAGGGATCCCCAGCTAATTCCTTTATAGCAGTATATCTTAATGTGGCTTCGCAACTACCCACAAATCATCAGGGCCGAGATAGCTCAGATTGATCTGGCCGTTATTCATA
The DNA here is from genome assembly GCA_938023705.1 of uncultured Collinsella sp. Taxonomy (GTDB): domain Bacteria; phylum Actinomycetota; class Coriobacteriia; order Coriobacteriales; family Coriobacteriaceae; genus Collinsella. Next base: position 3,768 of record CALJDJ010000061.1, on the reverse strand, counting down.
GCGACCGTCGCTCGCACAAGTCCTCGCCGATTAAGGTTAAGAGGGTGTTGTAGCAGACCAATCGCGTGCCCATCTGGTGCAAGCACTAGCGGTTGTCCGTTCCAATGAAAGAGACCGACTGGAGTTCCGGAAGGCGCCGGAACATCGAACCAATTGACGTTTCCAAGATAATCTCGCCGCGCCCAAGAAAGGTTGTCTGACGGAGCAAATTCCTGGATGAATTCGAGCCATATAGTCCGAGCTTCGGCCGTTGGCCAGTTTGGTTGTGCCGAATAGACAGCGAGACCAGGTGAACGCAACCAATCGCGCAATTCCGCCCCGTTCGTGAAGTTAGCAGCCGTATCGGTGACGGCTTTGATGGCCGCCTGTCGTGAATTAAAACCCGCCTGGATCAGTATTGAGGCTGAGCGGTTCATCGTCCCCGTTTCGACAGCTGGAACAGCAAGGCCGAGTTCATAATCTTCCAACGCTAGTGCTGGCATGCCAACGGTATCACCGTTGGCGGCGGCACGTACCCGCAACGCCTCCATAGCCCAAGGAAGACGATAGCCCAGACCGCCCTCAATAAATTGCAATGCGTCTACCTCCTCTCCGGCGATCATCATTGCCAACGGATGCCCAAGCAGCCAACCTCTGAGGATTTCACGCCAATTCGCCGGGAGCGTGTCTGGTTCAAACGGATAAAAGGTGAACACGCGTTCGGCGATATCTGTGATCGCAGTGATTGCAGCCTCATGATCTGATACAACCAAGGCTGCATTAGCTTGCATGAGCAGATTGTTCGTCTCCGGTGCAATTGCATCCAGCGCACGTCCAGCTTCAAGGCCAAGCCCAGCCAGAAAATAACCACGCCGTGTGACGGCAGTCGAATTCGCCCAGATATAACGGCTCCGAGTAAACAGCGCGGTGCGATAGGCAGCCCGTGATTCGTTGTTAACACGCAGCAGGCGGCGTTGCCAGAGTGAAGATTGGAGAATACTGTCGAGAGCGGTCTCGATCTGGTCATCGGGTACATCGGCCTCACCAATGAGACTGAGAATGGCGGTATCTAGTGTCGCCATATGGCGATCCCACTCTTTCAGCGCCTGCTCTCGCTCATCAACCTTTTCACCGGCAACCTCTGGGAAGACCCACGCAGCAGCATTATTGACAACATAGTCGATCAAATGGTCGAGATCACCGCCAATGTGAGAGTGCATGCGGCTCAGCAGCGAGAAGATGAGCTGGATGAGCCCGCTTTCCATCTCACGAGCACCGTGGTCTTCTATCAGATTGACCCATTTGTTGTGCTTCCTGTTATTCACATCTTCAAAGATGGGATAGAGAACAAGGCCTTCTACATCAATATAAGCACGGCCTGCTCGGCCGATGACATTCTTGAATTCCGAAACCTTGATCATTTCACCGTGCCGGTAGAGCGAGTGCATGACGACCGCTGTCGCCGAGAGATTGAGTCCCTGCGCCAGAGTCGGCGATGAGATCGTGACCTTGAGTATACCTTCTCGCAGAAGGCGCTCGATTTCCTTGCGATAAGCTGTCGGCAAGGCACCATGGTGAAGAGCCACACCAAGCCGAAGGCATTTCAGAATATAGCTGTCTGTCCCAAGCCATTCCTCACCGAGTGCTATAGCGATCTGCAAAGTGGTCAATTCGACTGTTAGCAAAGACTCGAGTGCACCGCGCGAGTGCAAGTCAACGATGACCTTGGCAAATGGTTCGACGCTGCGACGCTCTGGGCAATAGATCAACACTGTCTGACCATCTCTGACTAGACGCCATGCGGTTGCAAGGCTCAACTCCTGCTGATTGTCCGGAAAGAGTCGGTTGCGACGCTTCTTCGGTGGTACGAACAGCGGCGGTGCCGCACCAGTCAGAAATCTGGGCACAAATGGCCTTTCCTCACCAACGCGAAGATTTAGGCGCGCTGTCGGCGAATTCCAAGTGACCTCGCCGAACCGCAAACGCGTCGGACGCCAATCGTTCTTAATGGGACCTCCCGGTTGATCGCGCCGTAGCCACGCCGAGAAGTCTTCCATTTGATCTCCGTCCGGAAGAATTGCCGATAGACAGACTATGCGGCGTTGATCTGCGTCCTTACGACGTAAGAGGCGCTGAATCTGAACCTCGTAACGAACTTCGCGCTCACCTGAACCAATCATATGGCCCTCATCGAAAACGAGCAAGCCCACATCGTCGAGCAGTGACGGATCGTTCCTCAAGGCGAAATCGAGCTTCTCTGGGGTTGCGACAACAATATCACGCCCGCGGATGGCATCTTCGTCGAAGCCGGACACTCCGATACTGCCATAAAGGGCAGAAATGGTCTTGCCGAGTGGCCCGAAGGTACGCTGAAGTGTGGCTTCGGTTTGCGCAGATAGAGCGCGAAGCGGGGTCACGACAATGGCACGCCTCCCACCGGCTAAACATCTCAGAATAGACAATTCAGCGATGCGGGTCTTACCTGCGCTGGTCGGCAACGAAACAACGAGGTTGTCGGTCTGGTTGACAGCTCGCGATGCCGCTTCAATCTGCGACGGCCACAAGTCGACCTCTGCCCTTGGGCGTCGAGCGAGCAAGCCAATAAAGAGTTCACGAAGGACAGGCCACGAAGGGGCAACGCCGCCAGCGGGAAGCAGCGGAACTTTTTCGTGGAAGGTGTTCGACCAGAAATCTTTAAGCAGATGGATAGCAATCCGGTGCACCCACCATTGCGGTATAAGGTTCAGCTCCCCGCAGATATCGAGGTTTTCACGAAGCTGGGCGATCGCTTTTTCGAGAAGAGTATATTCACCGCGATCTAGGGCGAGCAGGAACATCGAAAAGGCACCGAAGAAAACATCTGTCAGTGCGAGATTCAGGCCTTCGAAAAGAAAGTCCTTTCCATCTCGTTCCGCCGCATCGGCAACGATGGACTCGGTGAGATGCTGCTGTAAGAATGTCGTAATGGTCGCATCAGATCCACGACCATCGAGACGAAAGGTATATACGCGTGTACGCAGCGAATTGATATCTCGGCGTATCAACAGAGTTAGCGCATGCTCGATCGGCGAGAAATTTGCTTCATCGGCCACAATTGCGAGGAGGGAATAGGCCCGGGCAGAAAGGTGCGCGAGGTGATAACTGGCAGCTGCAAGGAGAAAATGGAAATCGCGATCAGCTTCTTCGCGATTGCCGTTGGCCATGACCGACTCAAGCGCTGTCGCCGCCTGTTCGAATGCGATCCGTGCTTGATTCGGGTCGCCATCTGACTCTAAAAGGCGCAGACCTAGTCCAAGCAAACCATACGCGTAACTGTGAAGATCGAAGCTGAGTTGAGCCGAGAAATCCGGCGCACCAGGAGGAAGAACACCGTCACGCCAGATCATTGCACGTGCCTGACCTCGTGCAATTAGCCTGCCGCGAAAGCCGACCGTCGCCGCGTCCGTTATAGCAGCAATGATAGCATCAGGGGTTGTTGGCATCGGCAATTACTCGATCGTAGACGGCTCCGACAAAAGCAGCATGGTTGTCGATATGCAAACCGACGCCCCATTGTCCAATCGGGCCAGGATAGGCCTGTAGCGCCTGTGTTAGGAGCGTCTGTGGTGGGTTACCTGAAAACGTGAAGAGTAGATGTTTAACGCTCTCGGGCGGGATACCGTGCCGGTAGAGTGCCTCGTCGATTGCGTCTACGAGCGGTGCATCGGTGCCTATCTCCATAAGTCTGGCCGAGATAAAAGATAACGCATGCGACGAGGGAAGGCCGCTATCCTTATCTAAGCCGCTCCG
>CALJDJ010000060.1 GCA_938023705.1 uncultured Collinsella sp. | reverse complement strand
AAAGGGCGGAGGCGGGGCATTCCCCGCCTCTTACACCACATCTCTGCGCGCTACCTTACTAAATTAGTGACAGTACTCATATTTGGCATTTTTTGTCCACGAACCCCTAAAGAGCCTCCAACAGACCCCCTAAGAAAGCTCAAGCAGCTCGGGCAGCTGGTCGATAATCTTGTCCGCGGCATCCTGGCTAAAGCCAAAGCGTTCCTCGCGCTTGGCAACGACCGTCAGGCCGGCTCGCTTGCCGGCAGTGATGCCAGGCACCGAATCCTCAACGCAGCAGCAGCGATTCGCGGGCAGCCCCAGCAGGTCCAGCGCATGCAGGTAGATGTCGGGCTCGGGCTTACTCTCCTTAAACTGCTCGCCGCTCACCACATACTCAAAGGCATCCGACAGCCCGCACGCGTTGAGCACTTCCTCGATGCTATCCATGGGAGACGAGCTGGCAAGCGCCACGCGAACGCCACGGCGCGGCAGCTCTCGAATCGTATCCACGGCGCCTGGGTTAATCAAAGCCTGATAGTCGCGCGGACGCTTATGCGCCCACTCGTCCCAACGGGCCAACGCTTCCTCGCCAGTGAAATGCCCCTTACCGGCGCGCTCAAACCAATCGACCAGCATATGCAGGAAGAACTGATGCGAGGTACCGACTTGCCCATTCAACTCCTCTTGAGTCAGGTTAAGCCCAAGCTCCTTGGCAAACGCGGCAGTCTCGCCCAGGTAGTAATACTCGGTATCGACAATGACACCGTCCATGTCAAAGATAACGGCGTCGAACGGAAATGCGGACACGGCACCCTCCCTAACAAAAGGGCGCCCGCAAGCAGGCGCCCAAACCATGCATTAATCGGCGATTCTAACCCAGCAGCTTATCCAGCGCCACTGCAATACCGTCTTCGTTGTTATTGGCGGTTACCATCTGGGCAACTGCCTTAACCTCATCGACGGCGTTGCCCATGGCAACACCGGTGCCGGCCCACTCAATCATGGACTTGTCGTTCTGGCCGTCGCCAAACGAGACGACCTCGCTGGCATCGATACCGAGCTTGGGCAGGGCACCCTCGAGCGCACGGGCTTTGTCGATACCGGGCGCCGTGTACTCAAAGTACCAGTCGGCCGTAAACATGCCCGAAAGCGTCTGGGTAAAGGGCGCATACATCTCCTCGTAATGCGCCTGCAGGTAGGTCGGATCACCCGCCGTCAGCAGCTTGTCCACGGGATAAGTGTCCACGACCTCATGCAAGCTCTCGACCTCGCGAATCTTAAGATCGCACGCATCGCGCTCATACTTGACGATATTCTTCTGCAAGCCGTCAGGCAGCGTGATCATGCAATGGTACGAGTCCTCGACGTGCAAATCGCGACCGAGCGAAATCATAGGGATCACGTCGAAATTGCGCAGATGATCAATCAGACGGTGCAGCTCGTCAGCCGGCATGGCCTGGTCAAAAAGGACCTCATCGGTCTGAGCGTCGACCACATGCGCGCCATTAAAGGCAACTAGCAGACCGTCATGGTTTTGAAGGTCGAGCTCCTGCGCCAAGGCGTGCAACCCCCATGCGGGACGGCCCGAAGCCAAGATGAGCTTAATGCCCGACTCCTGCGTCGCGAGCAGCTTCTCGCGCGTACGCGGGCTGATGACCTTTTGGTCGTTGGTGAGCGTACCGTCGATATCCATTGCGATGGCTTTGATTGCCATATATGCCTCCCTGTCATTGAACAACCTTGTCTGAGCCATCATACAGAACACCCACGGCGGCGCTGTTTGCAACGGGAAAAATGTCATATTGTCCCGAACATGAACGGCGCGCCTTCGACGATTGCGATGCCCGTCGAGGCGCCTCCCGATACATTCCATCCTATCCAAATAGCAAGGGGCCCGTACCCCAACGGATACGGGCCCCTTTCAGCCATAAGCCAACTCAGCCGTAAAGACTACTTGCGATGAGCGCGATAGAACTCGATGAGCGCCTGGGTCGAAGCGTCCTGCTCGGCCTTGGCGGCGTCGTCGTGGAAGGCCGGGGTGATCTGCTTGGCAAGCTGCTTGCCCAGCTCGACGCCCCACTGGTCGTAGGAGTCGATGCCCCAGACCGTGCCCTCGACAAACGTGATGTGCTCGTACAGGGCGATGAGCTCGCCGAGTGCGAACGGGGTCAGCGTGTCGCCGAAGATCGAGGTCGTCGGACGGTTGCCCTCAAAGCAGCGGGCCGGGACGATCTGCTCGGGCGTGCCCTCGGCACGAACCTCGTCGGCCGTCTTACCAAAGGCGAGCGCCTTGGTCTGGGCCAGGAAGTTGCCCAGGAACAGCTCGTGGACGTCCTGGCCGCTGTCGGTTGCGGGGTTGGCAGTGTTGGCGAAAGCGATAAAGTCGGCCGGGACCACCACGGTGCCCTGGTGCAGCAGCTGGTAGAAGGCGTGCTGACCGTTGGTACCGGGCTCGCCCCAGAAGATCTCACCGGTATCGGAGGTCACAGCGCTGCCGTCCCAGCGGACGTGCTTGCCGTTGGACTCCATGGTGAGCTGTTGCAGGTAGGCCGGGAAGCGGTGCAGATACTGGCAGTACGGCAGCACGGCGTGGCTCTTGGAACCGAAGAAGTTGACGTACCAGACGTTGAGCAGGCCCATCAGCGCGACGGCGTTGTTCTCGAGCGGGGTGTTGCAGAAGTACTCGTCGATGGCGTGGAAGCCCTCAAGGAACTGCTGGAAGCGCTCGGGGCCGAGCACGACGATCAGCGACAGGCCCACGGCGGAGTCGACAGAGTAGCGGCCGCCGACCCAGTTCCAGAAACCAAAAGCGTTGGCGGGGTCGATGCCGAAGGCCTCGACCTTCTCGAGTGCGGTGGAAACGGCGACAAAGTGCTTGGCCACGGCCTCGGCGTTCTGCTCATCGGAGCCGTCGATGGCACCCTGAGCCTTGAGCTGCTCGAGCATCCAGGTCTTGACCTCACGAGCGTTGGTGAGGGTCTCGAGCGTGGTGAAAGTCTTGGAGACGATAATCACGAGCGTGGTCTCGGGATCGAGGCCCTTGAGCTTCTCTGCCTGATCGTTGGGGTCGATGTTGGAGATGTAGCGGCAGTCAATACCGGCGTCGGCGTAGGGACGCAGGGCCTCGTAGGCCATGACCGGGCCCAGATCGGAGCCGCCGATGCCGATGGACACCAGGTGCTCGATCTTTTTGCCGGTAACACCCTTCCACTCACCGGAGCGCACGCGCTCGGCGAAGGCATACATGCGGTCGAGAACCTCGTGCACGTCGGCGACGACGTCCTGGCCGTCGACGATGAGCTGGCCCTTCTCGCTTGCCGGGCGGCGCAGCGCGGTGTGCAGGACGGCGCGGTCCTCGGTGGTGTTGATGTGCTCGCCGGAGAACATGGCGTCGCGGCGCTCCTCGAGCTTCACCTCGCGGGCAAGATCGCACAGCAGCTTGACGGTCTCATCAGTCACCAGGTTCTTGGACAGGTCGAAGTGCAGGTCACCGGCGTCAAAGCTCAGCTTGTTCACGCGCTCGGCATCGGCGGCGAACCAGGCCTTGAGGTCGATACCCTCGGCCTCGAGCTTCTCCTGATGGGCCTCGAGCGCCTTCCAAGCGGCAGTCGACGTAGCATCGATAGGTGCGGCAACAGTTGCCATAGAGTCCTCCTCAGCATACGGGCGCACGCCTCCATGCGCCCGGACATTCAGATGCCACTATTCTAGCGCAGGTCAAGACTATAATCAGCGAGCGTTGCCAATCGGCCCCCAAACGGCAACCGACCAAAAAGGGACAGGTTTAATTTGGCAGGTCAAACGCTTTACCAATCAAAAATAACCTATCCCTTTATGCCAAATATTAGGCCGCAGCGCAGACGCTACCGAGCAACTCACGCAGAGGAGACCCGATGCCCTCCAGCAGTTCGGGCGCGATGATGGCAAAAACGGGAACCTCGCCGGCCCCCACGACGGCAGGCACCTTGCCCTCCGAGACGATACATCCATAAGGGACAAAACCGTCTTCGCCGACATCGAGCGCCGCCATGCGACGGGCGAGCTCGCGCGCAAAGCCGGCAGTATCGGCATCGCCAATCGCCAAGACAAAGTCCACGCCTTCGTCGGTCGCCAGGGCCACGGCTTCGTCGATCAGCTCGTCTCCTCCGTCGCCTTCAACCGAGCCGCAGCGGAAAAGCACGCGCTCGAGCAGGGCGCGATCAACCGAGCCCAGCGCCGCCGAAACGAGCTCATCACGCGTGTGCTTGTCGCCTCCCAGCACGACCAGTGCCTTGGTGCCACCGTAGTGGGCAACCAATCGCCCGCACCAGCGAGCCACATCCCCATCCGCAACCAAGCGCGTCGGCATACCAAACCCATAATTGACCATCTTTCCCACAACCCTTCCGTGCGTATAGGCGGTATCAATCGTTAGGCTCATGCTACGAAGTGAGGTTTTCCGAGCTGTTTCGCGCTCTTTAGAGCTGCGTTAAAAACCCGATGCAGCCGCACGACCATACCTGCCAAAAAGGGACAGGTTTTGACGATGTCCGGACGAGCAGGTATTATCGAACAGATATTCGATAAGAACATGTGTTTGATGGGAGGACGCGTGGGGCTCGAGCGTCACACCTATATCTGCATAGACCTTAAGACGTTTTACGCCAGCGTCGAGTGCGTCGATCGCGGACTCGACCCACTCACTACATGCCTGGTCGTTGCCGACGAATCGCGCGGACGCACGACCATCTGCCTCGCCATCACGCAGGCCATGAAGGACCTCGGCATCCACAACCGCTGCCGTCTGTTCGAGATACCCGACGGCATCGACTGCATCAAGGCCGTACCGCGCATGCAGCACTACATGGAGGTGTCGGCGCAAATCTACGGCATCTATCTGGAATACGTGAGCCCGCAAGACATTCACGTCTATTCAATCGACGAATGCTTTATCGACGTGACGCCCTATCTAGACCTCTACCACACCAATGCCGAAGGGTTCGCCTGCATGCTGCGCGACGAGGTCCTCGCGCGCACCGGCATCACGGCAACCGTCGGCATCGGCCCCAACCTATTCCAGGCCAAGGTGGCGCTCGACATTACCGCCAAGCACGTACCCAGCCGCATTGGTGTACTCGACGACGAGACCTTTCGCAAAGAGATCTGGCCCCACCGTCCCATCACCGACATCTGGGGCATCGGCCCCGGTGTGGCAGCCCGGCTCGAAAAATACGGCGTCTACGACCTGATGGGTGTCGCCGCACTCGACGAAAACCTGCTATACGATGAGCTCGGCGTCAATGCCGAATATCTCATCGACCACGCCTTCGGGCGTGAGCCGACAACCATCGCCGATATCCAAGCCTATCGCCCGCAGGCAACCTCAACCACCACAGGACAGGTGCTCTCGAAGGGCTATGCCTACGAGCAGGCCTACACCGTCTTACGCGAGATGGTCGACAACGCCGTACTGGACTTGATCGATAAGCACGTGGTGTGTGACAGCATCTCGCTCTTCGTGGGCTACGCGAGCGAGCGAGCCGACATACGCCGCCTCGACGCCAGCGGTACAGCGCAATATGTGGACGGATGCGGACACCTACGCTCGAGCACGTCGAGTATCGAACCCACCGCAACCGCCGGCCCCGAGCTCGCGCCCCGTGCGCCCAAGCCCGTCCAGCGCAATGACGAACGGCGCCGCTTGGTGCGCGAGGCGCAGGCAATCGACGGCATCTTTGTGGGAGAACACGGCGGCAAACCGCGCGGTGGCTATGCCGCACTCTTCGCGCACTCTAACGCCTCGCGAAAGCTGCCCGAGCGCACCAATTCGTTTAAGAAGATCATGGGCTATTTCGATGAGCTCTGGGCGCAGACTGTCGATCCCAAACGACCGGTCAAGCGCATCAACCTGGGATTTGGCAATCTGGTACCCGAAGAATTTGCCACCATCGATCTGTTTAGCGACGTCGAGGCCGATGAGCGCGAGCGCGACCTGGCCCGTGCCGTCCTGGCCGTAAAGGGCAAATACGGCAAAAACGCGCTCGTCAAGGGGCTGAGCTTTACCGCCGGCGCCACCGCACGCGAACGCAACGACCAGGTAGGAGGACATCGTGCCTAAGCCCCAACAGCAGCCGATGCGGCCACCGACACCTTTTGAACGCCTAGCGGACCCCGAGGGAAGACACCGCGCCGCCGACCCCAGACTCACCGCCAACGGTGCCGTGCGCGCCAACCGCGCCGCACAGTTTATGCCCTTTGCCGCCCTCACGGGATACTACGAACTCGTGCGCAAGCAAGAAATCACTGTCGAGCTCAAATGCGAACTCACGGAAGAAAAAGCCTTCGAGCTTTCAAAAAAGCTCGAGGGCCTCAAACGTGGCGACTTAATTCGCGTCACCTATTACGATACGTACGGCTATCGCGCTCGCACGGGCATCCTTGACGAAGTGCTCCCCGCCTTCAAACTGCTCAAGCTCAAGGATATCGCCATCGACTTCGACGACATCCAAGACATCGAACTGCGCGGACGAGCCTAGCCAAGGAAGCGCATCCAGGGCGGCGCTTACAGCGTCATGACGTAGTAGCCCGCGTCTTTCACGGCCGTCTCGAGGACACCGCGATCAACTGGACGCTTAGAGCGCACGCGTGCCGTGTGGTCCGCATACGTCACCGTTGCCCACACGCCATCCAGCGCATTGAGGGCATTGGCTACGTTCTGAGCGCAGCCGTCACAGCTCATGCCGCCGATGAGCAGCTCATCGCTATAGGGATAGTGTGACGCATCGGTATCCGTCACAACAACCTTTTTGGCCTTCTTGCCGCTCGCACCATCGCTGCAACAACTCTTCCCGTGTGTCGAAGCGGCAATGCGACGCAGTCCAAAAAACATGCCGACGGCAATGACGGCCAGCACGATGAGATTCGCAGGGTTGAGCAAGTCACTCATGCGTTCCCCTTTCAAGTAGCCCTATCTAGATACCCCCATGGGGTGTCCCCATCTTAACCCAAAACCATGTCCGTTCGATCAATTAGTTTCCCTTTTCTTACTTTTTAGTTGACCAGGGATTACTTTCGTGTATAAGTTTTCCTAGGCTAACAGTTTAGATCCGTAAGGAGCGCCGTGACTCGAACCATAGACATCCCAACGTTTCAGGCGGCAGTCGTGCGCAACTGCTCTCCCACGCTCGCGGGCATCAAGCCGGCTTCGCTCTTTACCTATCCCGGCGTTTACGCCAACCAAAACGGAAAATCCGGCGCCGCCCATATCGAAGAGCGACGCTCTCGCCTGCTCGCCGTCATAGCCCAATGCAACCGCGAGCTCCAGCCACTCGGGATCCACATGAGCGTTTTGGTCTGGCGCCCCTGCGGAGCGCTCATCTATGTGTACCGCCCTGCGGACCTCATGCGATACCTCTCCGACCCCCGCGCTACGACGGCACTTGCCGCCGAAGGTTACGATGTCCACAACCTGTCCGCGTCCCTGGTGCATCTCGCCGCGCGCATCACGCTGGCAAGCAGCAATGCCGCAGAAAGCGCCTATGACGGCAACGTCTGCGCACTCGCGCGAAATAGGCACTGCGATACGGGGTGCATGTGCGAGTTCCCCCACGAAATTGGCTATTTTTTGGGCTATCCCTACGAAGATGTCCATCAGTTTATCGTCCAGCGCGGCGAAAACTATAAGGTCTTTGGCGCATGGAAGGTATACACAAACGTTGAGCAGGCGCTCACGACCTTCGATTCCTATCGCGCATGCACGCAATACCTCACCTACATCTATCAACAGGGCTGCACCCTGGGACAACTTGTCCAGGCAACCCGATAGAGCATACAAAACGCGGCAACCTGCCGCACAACTGAAAGGACTCAACATGAGCAAGATCGCCGTCGTCTACTGGAGCGGCACGGGCAACACCGAGGCCATGGCAAACCTCGTCGCCGAAGGCGCCACGTCCGCGGGTGCCGAGACTGAGGTCATCCCCTGCGCCGACTTCTCTGCCGACAAGGCCGCCGAATATGATGCCTTCGCCTTCGGCTGCCCCGCCATGGGCTCCGAGGAGCTTGAGTATGACGAGTTTCAGCCTATGTGGGACGAGGTCAAGGAGACCCTCGGCGACAAGAAGGTCGTCCTCTTTGGCTCCTATTCGTGGGCCGAGGGCGAATGGATGGACAACTGGAAGGCCGACGCCGACGAGGCCGGCGTCAACGTCGTGGACTCCGTCATTTGCTACGATGCGCCCGACGATGAGGGCGAGGCGGCCTGCCGTGCCCTTGGCGCCGAGCTGGCCTAGCAGCACCACCGAGCCCGACAGAAGGGGCTCACGCTACATTATCGACATCCCAACAAAAAACGGGACTGGATTCATGTCCAGCCCCGTTTTCTGTAATGCCAGCCGCATGAACCAGCTACGAAATATTGCCCAGGAACGCCTTGGTGCGCTCGCTCTTGGGGTGGTCGAAGACCTCGCTCGGCGTACCCTCTTCCACAATGACGTCGCCGTCCATAAAGACGACGCGGTCGGCGACATCGCGGGCAAAGCCCATCTCGTGGGTCACCACGATCATGGTCATACCGTCACGTGCCAGGTCGCGCATGACGCCCAGGACGTCGCGGACAAGCTCGGGGTCAAGCGCCGACGTGGCCTCGTCAAAGAGCATCACGTGTGGATTCATCGACAGGGCGCGGGCAATGGCCACGCGCTGCTGCTGACCGCCCGAAAGCTGACTCGGCATAAAATCGATGCGCTCGGCCAGACCGACCTTGGTGAGCTCCTCGACGGCGATCTTCTCGGCCTCTTCCCTACTGCGCTTGAGCACCTTTTGCTGCGCAAGCATGACGTTCTTTTTGACTGACAGGTGCGGGAACAAATTAAACTGCTGGAACACCATACCCAGATGCGTGCGCACCTTGTTAAGGTCGACGCCCTTGGCGCACACGTCCACACCCTCAACGACAATCGAGCCACTCGTGGGATGCTCAAGACGGTTGATGCAGCGAAGCATCGTCGACTTACCCGAGCCCGAGGGACCCAGAACTACGACGACCTCGCCCTTATGCACATCCAGATCGATATCTCGCAGAACGACGTTATCGCCAAAGGCTTTCTGGAGGTTCTTGATACTGACGACAACCTCGTTCGAGTTATTGGTTTCGCTCATGATAGGACCTCCTTACAGACCGGCGATGTGATCGGCGGGCGTCGCGACAACCTGTCCGGCGCTCTTGGCGGGACGCTTCTTCTTGGTCTCGGCCGTGCCCAAAAGCCTTGCCTCAAGACCGCTCACCAAGCGAGCGAGCGGCAGGGTGATGACCAGATAGAACAGGGCGGCAACCACGTACGGTGTAATGGAGCCCGTCGTGGCCACGATGGTGCGGGCGTTCATGACGATCTCGACCACGCCCACGGCCGCGAGCAGCGACGTATCCTTGTAAAGCAGGATAAATTCACTGGTCAGCGTAGGCAGGACATTACGGAACGTCTGCGGAATCATGACATAGAGCAGCGTCTGGAACGCGTTCATGCCCAGCGAACGCGCAGCCTCGTTCTGGCCCTTGGGGATCGACTGAATACCGGCGCGGAAGATCTCACACAGATAGGCAGACGAGTTCATGGCCATGACGATGACGCCGAGCACGTAGTCATCAACCTTGACGCCGGCCAACGGCAGGCCGAAGAACGCGATATAGATCTGCAGGAACGCCGGCGTACCGCGAATGATATTCACGTAGATGCCGGCGAGGCAGCGCAGGATGCGCGACTTGGAGATGCGCATGAGCGACAGGGCGAAACCGAAGGGAATTGCCAGCGGAAACGCCACAAGTACGATCGAAAGCGACATGAGAAAGCCTTTGAAAACGATCGGCAGGCTCTGGACCAAAATGACCGGGTTCAGGAACAGGCGCAGGAACATATTGGAATTCCATGCCTCGACCCACGGCTGCTCCTTAAGGTCGGCCAGGAAGTTATCGAATGCCGTCACGCCCTTGATCTCCACCGACGGAATCTTGGAGATCTTCTTGGTCGAACCATCGGCCAAAGTGTAGGTGCCGCTAAAGGCCTCGTCGCCGCCCTCGACGGGGAAGGTCACGCCGTAGACCTCGACACGGAAATAACCGCCGGCGGGCGCCGTCTCGCCAAAATCAATCTTGAGCGTCTGGCCGTCAGCCTTGCACGTGGGCTTCATGGGCGTACGGTCCATGAGGTCCTCGCCCGAGAGCATCGTCAATCGCGTGTCATCGGTACCAAACGTCGTGCCGTCGACAAACGTCAGCGAAAGACCGCTCAGCTCCTCATCGGCATCGGCCTGGACCTCCCAGGTAATGCGCGTCTCGGTACCGCCGACCACAGCGCTGCCCGAACCGGTGTTGGGTCGGGCGGTAATCTTTGCGGTCTCAAGCGCTTGGGCGGTCGTGGGCGCATATGCCCCCACACACACCAGCGCGAGCGCCACGGCCATGACGCAGGCTAGCTTTTGGAGCAAGGCGGGCAGTGGAAAACGCTGCTCCGCGGCCCCTTTGTTCAGTCGAGACAAGGTGGCTCCTATCGTAGAAGTTGCCGGCAAAACGAGACGGAAATGCTCTCCGTCAAGAGAAGCGCAAAGGCCCTCTCCGCCAAAGCGGAAAGGGCCCGCGAGCAATCAAGTAGCTATTTTACTTGATGTTGTACTTAGCCATGAGGGCATCAACGGTACCGTCGTCGGTCAGGTCCTTGATGGCCTGGTTGATGTCGTCCTTGAGCTTGGTGTTGCCCTGGTTGATGGCGATGGCGTACTCCTCGCCGGTGCTAATCTGCTTAATGGTCTGGCAGGTGTTGAACTGCTCGGCGGTCAGCTGGCTGGCAACGGAGCGGTTGGTGACTACGGCGTCGCCCTTATCGGACTGCAGAGCGCTGAAGCACTCGGTGGCGTCCTTGTAGGGGACAATCTTGGCCTTGGGGAAGTTCTCCTGGGCAAAGGACTCGGCGGTCGAGCCAGACTGGACGATGATGGTAGCATCGGCGTTGTTGAGCTTCTCGCTGTAGTTGTCGGCCGTGATGTCGGTGTTATCGACCTTGGTCACGATAGCCTGATCGTCCATGTAGTAGGAATCGGAGAAAGTGACTTCCTTCTCACGCTCGGGCGTGTCGGTGATAGCCGCGATGGAAACGTCATATTTGGCGCCCGAAGCGACGCCCGGAACCAGCGTGTCAAAGTCATTGTTGACATACTCGACATCCAGGCCCAGCTTGTCGCCGATAGCCTTGATGAGCTCAAGGTCAAAACCCTGATAATCGCCGTTGTCATCCTTGTACTCAAACGGAGCGTACTCGGCAGAGGTGCCAACGGTCAGCGTACCGTCCTTGACGAGCGCGTACTCCTTGGAGCCGTCGACCTTCTCGACCTTAGCGTCGTCAGAGCTGCTGGAACCGGCATCAGAACCAGAGGTGGCGTTGGACGAGCCGCAGCCCGTCAGAGCGAGGGCGAGCGCCATAGCACCCGTGGCGGCAAATGCGCCAAGCTTCTTCAGCTTCATAATCAGTCTCCTTCCAATGACCCCACGTGATTCAGAGGTCTGCAAAAACTGAGGGTTATTATGCACCCGCTTGGAAGAATCTGCAATTAGAAAACTGATTGAAACAAACCCATAACGTGAATGGAGCACTCCACTTTATGGCAGCCTTTACTGCTGCAACGACCTTAACAGTTTGATTTCAGCCGCATAACCTGCAAGTTCGTTCGGTGTCTCCAAGATGAATGGCAATGCGCGCAAGCGGCCATTCGATACAATATTCTGTATAACCTGCATACCGCCGCCAAACTCTTCACTACCCAGGTAGCCCTTGCCGATGCACTCGTGGCGATCCTTATGGGCGCCGCAGGGATTCTTGGAGTCATTGATGTGCACGGCGCGCAGGCGCTCGATACCCACCACACGATCGAACTCGTCAAGCACACCGTCAAGATCGCGGACGATGTCATAGCCGGCGTCATTCACATGGCAGGTGTCTAGGCACACGCCCAACTTGGCCGACAGCTCGGGGCGCTTGTCGGCAACGCCCTCGATGATGAGCGCCAGCTCCTCAAAGCTGCGGCCCACCTCGGTGCCCTTGCCGGCCATGGTCTCGAGCAGCACCGTCGTCTGCTGGCCCTCAAACATCACCTGGCTCAGGGTGTTGACGATCATCTGAATGCCGGCGTCGGAGCCCTGCCCCACATGCGCACCGGGATGGAAGTTGTAGTAGTTGCCGGGCAGCGCCTCCATGCGCCGCAGGTCCTCGGCCATGGCCTCCAGGGCAAACTCGCGCGCCCGCTCCTTAGCGGAGCAGGGGTTATAGGTATACGGGGCATGAGCCACGAGCGGGCCAAAGTCGTTTTGCTCCATAAGCTCGCACAGGGCCGCCACGTCATCCATGTCAAGGTCTTTTGCCTTGCCACCGCGCGGGTTGCGCGTAAAGAACGCAAAGGTATTGGCGCCAATGGACAACGCCGTCTCCCCCATCGCCCGATAGCCCTTTGTCGTGGATAGGTGACACCCGATCGTCAGCATCCCCAGCTCCCCCTCATCAGTTGCGGTGAAATAGTTCCTGTCGATGCCCTATTCTGCCGCAAACAGGAACTATTCCACCGCAAGTTATAAAAGGGTCATGAGGAGCGCGTTTTGCTGAAGACTTTAAGCATGACCGTTACGGGGCCAGGCTGGAAACGTCGGCGCACATCGTCGAGACGCCCGGGGATATCGATGTGCTGCGGACAGTGACGTGCGCATTTGCCGCATTTGACGCAATTGCTCACCAGCTTGGGCTCGTTCGTCCGCACCGCGCTCGCCGTAAAGTACTGCGATAGACCCGTAAACCAGCTGTGCGCATAGCTCGCGTTGTAGGCGGCAAAGCAGCCGGGAATGTTGATACCCTTGGGACATGGCATGCAGTAGCCGCATCCCGTGCAGGGCACGCGGTTCGATTTCTCAAACTCCATCAACACACGCGCGATGGCATCGAGCTGAGCGCCCGTCATCGAATCCGGCAGGGCCCGATCGGCCAACACCGCGTTCTCATCCACCTGCGCGGTATCGGTCATACCCGAAAGCAGCATCGTCACCTGAGGATGATTCCACACCCACGAAAGACCCCAGGCGGCAGGAGTGCGCAAATGCGGGTCACGGGCACTATCGAGCACGGCGCGGGCCCGCGGCGGCAGTTTACCCGCTAGACGCCCGCCCAGCAGCGGCTCCATCACAAACACCGCGAGCCCGCGCTCCGCAGCCGCCATGAGTCCCGCCGTTCCCGCTTGGTAATGCTCGCCGGCATAGTTGTACTGGATCTGGCAAAAATCCCAGTCATATGCGTCAAGCATCGTAAGGAAGTCCGCTGCGCTGCCGTGGTATGAAAAACCAATCTGGCGAATGCGCCCCGCCGCCTTTTGACGCGCGATCCAGTCCTCGATGCCCAACGCCACCACACGTTCCCACTGGGCGGGCGAGGTAATGTTGTGCATGAGGTAATAGTCGATATGTTCGGTCCGCAGGCGGCGCAGTTGCTCGTCGAAGAACCGGTCGAAATCCTCCGCGCACTTGCACGAAGCATGCGGCAGCTTGGTCGCGAGCAAAACCTGGTCGCGTAGGCCTAGGCGCTCAAGCGAAGCGCCCACGCAAGCCTCGTTGCCGGGATAGAGACATGCGGTATCCAGGTAGTTAATCCCCTGCTCCACCGCACGGGAAATGATGGCATCGGCCGCCTTCGCGTCCGGATGGCCCGGCGCACCGGGGAACCTCATGCAGCCCAGACCGAGAGCAGATATTCGGTTACCACTTTTGGGGTCAGCGCGGTATTGCACGGCCCCTCCCTTCGCCATCAGCGCCTCGGCAAGGCGAAACACAACGGTTACGCGGCCGAAACATCATGGAATCGCAATCGAGAACGTATCGTAACGCAGCAGAAATCGAGCCGTCACGCCAGCGCTTTAACATCAGCAAAAAGCCCGATGAAAGGAGCCACCCATGCCCGCGCTCGACCTTTGGAATCTCGCATCCCAGCTCAAAAGCACCGATTATCGCTGGGTTGACCTCACCCACACGCTCTCGTGCGACACCCCGCACTGGTTTGGCTTTAAGCCGTTTGAGTCCACCAAGCTCTTCGACTACCTGCCCGATACGCCCGAAGACATGCTCGCGCCCATGCGATGCTTCCAGTATTCGGTCGCCTCGCAGTACGGTACCCACGTCGACGCACCGCGCCACTTCCATGTCGATGGCCGTTCCCTTGGCGAGATTAAACCTATCGAGTTTATGCATCCGCTCTGCGTCATCGACAAGCACAAGGAGTGCGCCGCAAACCCCGATTTCGTCCTGACCGTCGATGACCTCAAGGCTTGGGAGGCCGAGCACGGCCGCATTCCCGAGGACGCCTTTGTCGCCTTCCGCTCCGACTGGTCCAAGCTCGCTGACCTCGAAAACAAGGACGAGGACGGCCAGCCTCACTATCCCGGCTGGAACCTCGACGCCATCAAATGGCTTGTAGAAGAGCGCAACATCGGCGCCATCGGTCACGAACCGGCAGACACCGACCCCGCATCCGTGACCACGCGCGAGGATGCCTACCCCTATCCCGGCGAGCAATACATCCTCTCGGTCGACCGTTACCAGATCGAGGTCATGGACCATCTGGACGAGCTTCCCGCCACGGGTGCTGTCATCTTCTGTACCTTCCCCAAAGTGCGTGATGGCGTCGGATACCCCGCACGCGTCTTTGCGGTCTGCCCCGCGTCATAAGTTCCCGTGTTCCCATACGTTTGTTCTTCTAAATACGGCTATCCGGCGCGCACAACATACCCCGGCAGCATACAATCCATCAGGCGCCCCGTACGTGGGCGCCTTTTTATGGGGAGATGATTCATATGCAGATCAACAAGGTCGCCTTCATCGGCAAGGGCGGTGTCGGCCTACTCTACGGCAGCATGATCGCCCAAGCGCTCGGCAACGACGCTGTTGAATATGTCATGGATGACGCCCGTTTTGAGCGTCACGCGGGCGATGCGCTCACCGTCAACGGCGAGCCCTGTGCACTCAAATCCGTCCGCGCCAGCGAGGCAACGCCCGCCGATCTGGTCATTCTCACGGTCAAGACCACCGGTCTCGACCAAGCACTCAAGACTATGGAGCGTGTCGTGGGGCCCAACACGCTCATCGCCTCGCTGTGCAACGGCATTACGAGCGAGCAAAAGATTGCCGAACGCTTTGGCTGGGAGCATACCGTTCTTGGTATCTGCCAGGGCATGGACGCCGTGTTCCTCAACGGCGCGCTCACCTTTACCAATGCGGGCGAGATCCGCTTTGGTGCGGCCGCCGGCACCGACCCCGCGACCGTCACCGCTATCGACGGGCTCTACACGCGCTGCGGCATCGCCCATACCGTCGAGCACGACATCGCACATCGCATGTGGGCCAAACTCATGCTCAACGACGGCATCAACCAGACCTGTATGGCCTACGGCGGCACCTACGGAAGCGCTACGGAGCAGGGCTCCGAGCAGCTCCGCAGTTTTGTCTCCGCCATGCGCGAGACGCTTGCAGTCGCCAATGCCGAGGGCATCGAGCTCACCGAGGCAGACCTAACGCAGATGGTGCGTCTCATAAAAGGGCTCGATCCCGCCGGCATGCCCTCGATGGCGCAAGACCGCATCGCTCAACGCAGAACCGAGGTCGAGGAATTTGCGGGTACCATCTGCCGCCTCGCGGCCAAGCACGGTATCCAGGTGCCGCAAAACGAATGGCTCTATTCGCGCATCCGCGAAATCGAGGCCAGCTGGTAACGCCCGGCGTGCTACAGCCTACAGCCTCAATAGCAAAGCCGCCGCAAGGGGCACTCCCCTTGCGGCGGCTTCCTTCTTCATCTATGGGCAAAACCAGCTTCACAACGGCTAGCGCCGCACCTGCGGCATCTCGTCCTCGTCATCGCGGCAAAGGGTCACGCCCGCGCTTCCCAGCAGCGCTGCTGCGATGAGCGCGCCGACCACAATAGGAGCAGCCCCGCACGAGCCCTGCATGCCTGCGACAAACGCAGCTGTAGGGCCAAGACAGCCAAGTACCAATGCGACGGCGGCGATAGCGATATCTCGAGCGTTCATGAGACCACTTCCTCCACGAGAAAGACCTTATTTCTCATGAACCAGTGTGCCCCGCATGCATACGCCCAGCGTACCGCCACGGTAAGGGCTCTGTTAACTCAAACGCACATAAAGAAAGGGCGGCTTTACGTTGCCTAAAAGCTCAGCAAAGACGCCCGCCCATCATGTGCCTATTTTGCTCTGATGGCAGATTACCAACCGGTATAGTAGTCGGTGGTTCCGGCAGCACAGCCGGAGTCATAGACCTTGCACTCGCCCTTGGAACCGGTAAACGTGGAGCCTTGGGCCTTATCGCCCGCGGCAACGACGTAGTAGCCATCGGAATCGCGCCAAAAGCCCTCGGAATCCTGCGTCCATTCGCCCGTGCGATGGTGATACAACACGTTGCTGCTGTAATAAGTCTCGCGGCGGCCGTTATAGTTATTGACGCCGCTCGAGCGCGTCAGACCCGAGCCGTTCGCGTAATACGCAGCAGACGTGTAAGACAAGCCGGAGCCGGCGTTGTAATACGAAGCCTGAACGGCCTCGGCGGCCTCGGCCTCGGCTGCGGCGGCCTCGAGCGCTTCGCGCTTGGCATTCTCAAGCGCAGTGCGCAGCTCATCGAGCTCGGTCGACTTCGTGTCGACCTCCCCCATCGTCAACAGACTACCCGCACCGTCGATACAACCCTGCAGCACAGCGCGCTCGTCATCGGTAGCATAGTCGCCATACATATTCATAATGATCTGAGCGCGCATCTCAAGGGAATCGCGCTTGGCCTCCATCGAGGCGTTCCACTCCTGCATGGAACCATAACCATCGCCGCGATAATCAACGGGCTGTACCAGCGTCGCCTCGGACGGCGTAGATCCAACCGTATCGGACAGTGTTGCCGCGTGGGCATCAGTTGCGCCGGCGCCTGCCAAAAGTGCCACGGTCAGAGCGGCGGAAAGGGCAGCGGCTTTCGGTTTTCGTGAATCGATCCTCATGTAGCTGGAAACCTCCGTAGTGCGTTTTTGCTGCGTTTGAGCTGCGTGTGATTCGATCGCGCTGCATAGTACCTCGAGCAAATCGCGACCTGCGGTTTTACTCAAAAGGCGCACGTCAATTGCGTAAAACTCACATCCTCTCAACAGGAGTTTTCCACAACTCAAATGCATAAAGCATGCCAAAAACCCTGTAATAGCGCCCTTCCTATGCAAAAAAGACGCCTGCGCAACCATTGCTTGCGCAGGCGCCTTGAGCAGGCATTTATGCAGTTATACCTATCGAGTCGCAAGGGGTCCTTGCACAAGTCGCCTTACTCGTCCAGCACGGCGAAGGCCTGCTTCAGATCCCAAATGATGTCCTCGGCGTTCTCGGTACCGATGGAAAGACGGATCGTGGAGGGCGTGATGTTCTGCTCGGCGAGCTCCTCGGCAGAGAGCTGGGAGTGCGTGGTGGTAGCCGGGTGCACGACGAGCGACTTGACGTCGGCCACGTTGGCGAGCAGCGAGAACACCTGCAGATGATCGATGAACTTCCAGGCAGCCTCCTGGCCACCCTTAATCTCAAAGGTGAAGATCGAAGCGCCGCCGTTGGGGAAGTACTTCTGATAGAGCTCGTGATCGGGGTGCTCAGGCAGGCTCGGGTGGTTCACCTTGGCAACGTGGCTGTCGCCGGCAAGGAACTCAACGACCTTCTTGGTGTTCTCGACATGACGGTCAACGCGCAGCGACAGGGTCTCGGTGCCCTGGAGCAGGACCCAGGCGTTGAACGGGCTGATGCAGGCACCCTCGTCACGCAGCAGGATGGCGCGGACATAGGTTGCGAAGGCGGCGGGACCGGCAGCCTCGGCAAACGAGACGCCATGGTAGGAGGGGTTGGGCTCAGCGATCTGGGCGTACTTTCCGCTCGCCTTCCAATCGAAGTTACCGCCGTCGACGATCACACCGCCCAGCGAGGTGCCGTGGCCGCCGATGAACTTGGTTGCGGAGTGGACAACGATGTTGGCGCCATGCTCCAGCGGACGGAACAGATACGGGGTGCCGAAAGTGTTGTCGACGACAACCGGCAGACCGTGCTTCTTGGCGATCTCGGAGATGGCGTCGATGTTGGGGATGTCAGAGTTGGGGTTGCCGAGCGTCTCGAGATAGATGACCGTGGTGTTGTCCTTGATGGCACCCTCAACCTCTTCCAGGTTGTGGGCATCGACAAACGTGGTCTCGACGCCAAACTGGGAGAGCGTATGCTCGAGCAGGTTGTAGGAACCGCCGTAGATGGTCTTCTGAGCCACCACGTGGTCACCAGCCTGGGCAAGAGCCTGCAGGGTATAGGTGATGGCAGCGGCACCGGAGGCGACGGCAAGACCGGCCACGCCACCCTCGAGCGCGGCGATACGGTCCTCAAAGACGCCCTGGGTGGAGTTGGTCAGACGGCCGTAGATGTTACCGGCGTCGGCAAGACCAAAGCGATCGGCGGCGTGCTGGGAGTTGCGGAACACATAGCTCGTGGTCTGGTAGATAGGCACGGCGCGGGAGTCGGATGCGGGGTCGGCGCTCTCCTGGCCAACATGAAGCTGCAGGGTATCGAAACCAAAGGTGTGCTCGGGGTTGTTGATGAACTGGCTCATGATGATCTCCTTGATCGAACGAAAGTAAATAAATAAGAGAGAAGTAAGTCGCTGTCTCCTGATCACGCCGACGGGCGCAAACAGGAGCCCGGCATTCGTCTTGGTAAGCAGTTCATATGCGGTCCTCCTTTTGACATCCCGGTTCCGTGGTCGGCTTAATTACCTACCGCCTTTGTGTGTTTTGAATAGTACGAGCATTGTTTCGCTCGGTCAATCACTTAAAAGCGCTAACCTGTTATCGGTTTTTTAGATAGCTATCGAAAGGACGGGCACCGATGACACTCCAGCAGCTTCGTTTTCTTATCGCCGTGGCAGAGTCCGGCTCAATCAACGCCGCAGCTCAGCGCCTCTATACCGCTCAGTCCAACATCTCAAACGCCGTCAAAAGCCTAGAACAAGAGCTCCATCTGGAGATCTTTACGCGCTCCAGCCGCGGCGTCACGCTCACCAACGACGGCACCGAGCTTTTGGGCTATGCGCGCCAGGTCGTAGAGCAGGCCGACATGCTCGAGGCACGCTACGAGGACGGTGGCACCCCGCAAGCCCGCCTCGCCATTTCCGCCCAGCACTACGCCTTTTCGGTCGAGGCCTTTGTCAACGTAGTCGAGCGCTGCCGCGACAGCAAGTTCGAGTTCATCATGCGCGAGACCACCACATCGCAGATCATCGATGACGTCCGTGCGTTTCGCAGCGATATCGGCATTCTGTATCTGGATGACTTTAACGCCCGCGTTCTGCAGAAGGCCTTCGCCGATGCCCGCGCAAGCTTCCATCCCCTCTTCGACGCGACGGTCCACGTCTTCGTTAGCGAGCGCCACCCGCTCGCACGCCGCCCGCAGCTGTCCCTTGCCGACCTCACGCCCTATACGCGCTACAGCTTTGAGCAGGGAACCTCAAACTCCTTCTATTACGCCGAGGAACCTTTTAGCTATATCCCTTGCGACCGCAACATACGAATCTCGGACCGCGGAACACTTACCAACTTACTTATCACGTCGAACGGTTACACCCTGTCGACCGGTGTCCTCTCCAATGAAATGCAATGGGGCATGGCATCGATCCCGCTAGCAGACGCCCCAACGATGCACGTTGGCTACATCATGCACGACGAGCGCAAGCCCTCTCTCCTCTTGCAGCAATACCTCGACGAGCTCAACCGCATCATCCATGCCAACTAACAGTCGGAAGACGGGGTAGAAATCGTAGATTGCTGGCCCCCGGCGGGCATGGCGCTACAATGGTCACTCACACGAAACGTACCCAACGAAAGGAAGCCCGTGAAGGTCATCATCTATACCGACGGCTCGGCCCGATCAAATCCGGGACGCGGCGGCTACGGCGCCGTGCTCAAATACACCAACCCCGCCGGCAAGACCTTTACCTCCGAGCTTTCGCGCGGCTACGCCAAGACCACCAACAACCGCATGGAACTCATGGCCGTTATCGTGGCGCTCGAGGCGCTCAACCGCCCCTGCGAGGTCGAACTCCATTCTGATTCGCAGTACGTCGTCAACGCCTTTAACAAGCATTGGATCGACGGCTGGAAAAAGCGCGGATGGAAAACCGCCAACAAGCAACCCGTCAAGAACCGCGACCTATGGGAGCGCCTACTCACCGCCAAAAGCAAGCACAAGGTTGAGTTCATCTGGGTTAAGGGTCACGCCGGTCACGAGCTCAACGAGCGCTGCGATGAGCTCGCCACCACGGCGGCCGACGGCAGTAACCTCGATATCGACGCCGGCTTTAACGAGAGCGATCTGTAATAGCGTTTTCGCGCAGCTTTATATCCCCACGCGCTACACTCATCCTGTAGACCAAACAACGCAAGGGAGACGTATGCTGCGCATCGCGACCATCGGCACATCCATGATTACCGACGACTTTATCCAAGTCGTCAACGCCAACGACCAAGCCGCGTTTGTGGGCACGCTTTCACGCGATGCCAATCGCGGTGCTGCCTTTACCGCCGAGCGCGATGGCGAGCGAAACTTTACCTCACTCGATGAGCTTGCAGCAGCCGCCGACGTCGACGCCGTCTATATCGGCAGCCCCAACGCACTCCACTACGAGCAGGCCCTTGCCTGCATCGCCGGTGGCAAGCACGTCATCGTCGAGAAGCCCTTCTGCGCCACCGAAGCGCAGGCTCTAGAAGTCTTCCGCGCTGCCGAGGCAGCAGGTGTCGTGGCCCTCGAGGCCATGCGTCCCCTCCACGATCCCGCCTTCCACGCCATCGAGGACGTCCTGGGCGAGATCGCCCCCATCCGCCGCGCCTCATTGCGCTTTGGCAAGTATTCTTCGCGCTACAACGAGGTTCTCGCGGGGCGCGCCACCAATATCTTCGACTGCAATATGGCATCGGGTTCCCTCATGGACATTGGCGTCTACACCGTCGAGCCCATGGTCGAGATTTTCGGCATGCCCTCCGGCCTCACGAGCATGACTACTCTGCTCGACCCCACCACGCGACAGCTCACGCACGGCCCCATCGACGGCTGCGGATCCATCCTCGCCAGCTACGGCGGTGGCCGTATCTCCGTCGAGCTCGCGCACTCCAAAATTACGAATGACCTGCTGCCCTCGCAGATCGAAGGCGAGCGTGGCACTATCCAGATCGATCATCTGTCCACGCCCCGTAACGTCCGCATCGACTACCGCGGCGACGTCGTACGTGGCTCGGCGACCGAGGCACCGCGCGAACAGGGCGACAACGGCCGCGTGCTCGACCTGCCCGAATCGAGCAACACTATGGAATACGAACTCACAGACTTTATCAGCGCCATCGGCGGCATCGATAACGTTAAGGAAGAGATTTGGGAGACCCCGGCGGGACGCCACGAGCTTGGCCACTACCGCGATGTCACGCTCGTCTCACTGCGCATCATGGATGCCGTGCGCCAGCAGGCCGGCATAACCTTCCCGGCCGATGCAGGCAAGCAGGCATAGCGATGGGTCTCTTCGATACGTTCTTCTCCAGCGTCACCGGTGGCAGTCGAGAGCCTCAAAAACCATCAAACGTCGAGCTCGAGCTGCGCCGCAGGCTTACTGTGCTCGCAAGCGACGAGGCCACTCAAGACGCTCCCCTGCGCTATTTCCTGCGCTGGGAGGGGCAAGTCCAGGGCGTCGGTTTTCGCTTTACCAACACCAACCTCGCGCAGGCACGCGCACTCACCGGCTGGGTGCGCAACATGGAAGACGGCTCAGTCGAGATGGAGATACAGGGGGCTCCGGCAAACATCCTATCTCATCTCGAGGCGCTTCATGCCTCCTACGAGCGCATGGGAACGCGTTTTCGCCTCATAGACGCCCAGACCCGAGCCCCACTTGCCAATGAAGACGGTTTCATTCCTCGTTATTAGTATTGTGTGCTAAATACGGTATCATTTACCTACGACCGTTGATAGAAAAGAGGCGAGGCGCATGGCGGTGCAAAGAAGGAATACCAAGCAGCGAAAGCTGGTTCTCGACGCCGTGCGCCAAAGCTATAACCATCCCACCGCCGACGAAATCTACAACGTCGTGCGCGCGCAGGATGACAAAATCAGCCGTGGTACGGTCTACCGCAATCTCAATCTCTTGGCCGACGCTGGCGAGATCCTCTCCATCAAGACGCCGGGCGGCAGCCGCTTCGATCGCACGATCGAGCCGCATGCGCATATCATCTGCACCTCGTGCAGCCGCGTCATCGATGTACCGCTCCCCTTCGATGCCCAGCTCGACGCCAAGGCGTCCGAGCAAATCGGCTGGCACGTCACGTCGCACTACACCATCTTCGAGGGTCTCTGCCCCGACTGCCGGTAGATGTTTGGGACATGCCTACACAGCAAGTAGACGACGCAGTTCTTCTTCGACCGTGCGCGCGTAGCGGACGCGGTCGTTGATGCCGCGCATGCTGGGGTTGCAGCTCTCCATCAGATAGGGATGGCCCACCACGTTGAGCATGTCACGATCGTTCTCATTGTCGCCAAACGCCATCATCTCATCGGGCGAAATCCCCAGAGCGCGACCGTAATCGGCAAGCGCGGAGCCCTTGCCCGAATCGAAACCGATAAAGTCCGTCCATTCGGTTCCCGATGTCATGACATCGACTCGATCGCTAAAGTGGCGCTCGAAATACTCCAGCGCCGCCTGCTGCTCCGCCTCGGGCGTCTGGAAGGCAATCTTAATGACGTCCTCGTCGATGTCTTCGGGACGGTCGACTACCGCCACATCGCAGTGGACCTCATAACGCAGGTGGTCAACAAACGCATCGTTGCCGCCCATGGTGTAGAGGTGCCCCTCACACGAAAGGGTCACGTCGGCATGGGGATACGCAACCACGGCATTCGCGATATCCATAGCAAGGCTACGCTCCATGGAACGCTTGACAACGGCACGCCCCTCGCTCATCACCAGGGCTCCGTTTTCGCATACATAGGCGAGTTCATCGGCCACCGGGGCAAACAGGTAGCGCAAGCTCGCATATTGACGGCCGCTCGCCGGCATAAACACGATACCGCGACGATGCAGCTCATCAATGAGCTCAAAGGCCTCG
The DNA here is from genome assembly GCA_938023705.1 of uncultured Collinsella sp. Taxonomy (GTDB): domain Bacteria; phylum Actinomycetota; class Coriobacteriia; order Coriobacteriales; family Coriobacteriaceae; genus Collinsella. Next base: position 5,820 of record CALJDJ010000060.1, on the reverse strand, counting down.
GAACGCGGCTCGCGCTCCCCCGGATGCAGCAACGTGCCGTCCAAATCGCATGCAATCAGCTTGATTCCCTCAAGACCCATATGCTTCCCCCAAAGCCTCCTATCAACAGCAAGACGGACTTTGATTGGTCGCCCCTCAAAGCCCGTCTTGCGCATACGCGCGCTTAGCCGCGCGTCTTTTTTACGATGGTAAAGTCGGGAGCCATGCTCACGACGACATCCGCCGCGCTCGATGCAAAGCGTCGGTCCGTATCGAGTTCGCGGGTAACCACCGAGAGCCGAACACCCTCGACACCCCGGAGCATACGGCCCAAAACAGGCTGCACCGGCGTATACATGCGCACGGTATGCTCGTCCGAGTCGCCCCGGAAGAGCGGCGCATGCATGTTGCCGATCTCCCAGCACGCATGCGCGAGCGCAATCGGATCCATGCGGTCGACTTCGACCAAATAAACCTCGGCGCTGCGCAGGCGCACGACAACCGCCACGGGCACCATGCCCGAACGGTCAATGGCGAGCACGTAGCCATCGGCAAGACGACCGCCGTCGGTAGCATCCAGCCGAACATCAATCGTGCGCCCCAGCTCCGTCACGCCCACAAACGCGCATACATCGGCCTGGTCCCAATCGAGCAGCAGCTCGTCAACTTCAAAGACGCCGCCCAACTTCCGGCGAAGCAGGAGTTCATAGGACGGATCGTTGAGATTTCCCAAGCATGTCGTCGAAACCAGGCGTTCAGACATACTCTAACCCTCGACCTCAACGAGCTCGATATCAAAGTTGAGGTCCTTGCCGGCCAACTCGTGGTTGGCGTCGAGCGTCACAGCCTCGGGCGTCACGTCAATGACGACGGCGGGAACGGGCATGCCGCTCGGCGTGGACAGGAAGAGCTTCATGCCCTTCTCGATCTGCTCGATGTTGGGAACCTGCTCGGCCGGGAAGGTCAGAACCATCTCGGGATTGTGCTCGCCGTAGGCATCGGCAGCAGGAATGTGCACGGTCTTCTTCTCGCCCACCTGCATGTCGACAACAGCGGCGTCGAAGCCCTTGATCATCTGGCCGGCGCCGCAGGTGAACTCCAGCGGCTCGCCGCGATCGTAGGAGCTATCGAACTGCGTGCCGTCGTCGAGCGTGCCGCGATAATGGGTCTTGACCTTCTTGCCCTGGTTGGACATGGTAACCTCCGTGATAAGGGCGGCGCACAACGCGGGCCGCCGTGTACATATGGCGCTAACTATACCCTAGTCATACAATTCAAAGACAGTTTGCAAAGAAACGCTGCAACCGGAGGAACCATGGCATATCCCGTATTTGACCTACACTGCGACACCGCCGACCGCATCGGCTGGGCCACGCTCGATCTCGACCTGCGCTTTACCGCCGGCACCGACGGTTATTTCCCCGGCGACGAAACGCATCCGCAAGATTTCGACCTCATCGAGGGCAATGCCTGCGCCATCTCGCTCGCAAAGATCGGCAACACGCCGTGGGCACAGTGCTTCGCCACATTTGTCCCCGACGAGATTCCCACCGCCCACGCCGCGCGCTTCCAGGCGCAGATCATGGCACACATGAGCGGCCAAGCAATGCTCAACCACGACCGCATGGTCAACGTACGCAACGCCGCAGACATTCGCCCCGCGCTCAAAGACGGCAAGGTCGCCTGTATCCACACCATCGAAAACGCCACGTTCTTTGCCGAGGACCCCGCGCTGATCGAGGTGCTCAAGAGCCTGGGCGTACTCATGTCATCACTCAGCTGGAACGCGCAGGGACCGCTCGCGAGCGGCCACGACACCCACGCCGGTCTCACCGCCGCCGGCATCGAGGCACTTACGCAGATGGAGCACGCCGGCATGGTACTTGATGTCTCCCACCTCAACGATGAGTGCTTTGACGAGGTTGTCGCCCACGCCACGCGTCCCTTCGTCGCCAGCCACTCCAACTCCCGTGCGGTTTGCGGCGTCAAACGCAACCTTACCGACGACCAGTTCCGCACCATTCGCGACATGGGTGGCATCGTCGGCCTCAACTACTGCAGCGAGTTCCTTTCCAACGACGCAACCGACGAAACCGCCGCAGACGTCACCTTCGACCAGCTGGCGGCACATATCGAGCACTGGCTCGACCTGGGCGGCGAAGATGTCATCGCACTCGGCGGCGACTGGGACGGCGCCAAGGTACCCGACTTCCTCTCTGATGCCAGCAAGATGCCCGAATTCCAGAACATGCTCTCCGAGCACTTTGGCAAGACCGTGATGCAGAAGCTCTGCAGCGACAACGCGCTCGCCTTCTTCGAGCGCTATTAAGAGCGCAATTAATTTCGCATCCCTTGAGCGGGCCACATGCCGGCCCGTCCCCAATCTGAAGGATCACATTTGACGCAGCAATTTACGATTTCCGTACCCCGACCGGATGGAACGCTCATCCCCGTCGTCGTTACCAAAAAGCGCGTCAAGAACTTTAACCTACGCGTCACATCGAGCGGCGAGGTCCACGCCAGCGCACCGCTCGGCGCCAGCCGCGAGCGCATCGAAGCGTTTGTGAAGCGCAACAGCGCCTGGATTATCAGCCGACTTGCCCAACGTGAGCAACGTCAGGCGACAGCGCGAGAGCCGCTCAGCCCATCGTCCATCATTGCACTTTGGGGCAAGCCCATCACGGTACAGGACGCACTCGATCACAACTTTGCATCGCCCGCACCGCGACCCAAGCAGGCCACCTTCGCAAGTTTTATGGGTACCGACGAATCGGACGAAAGCCCACAGGCCAAGCGGCGCGCAATCCTCGACGGCCTAACGTCCGACGAGCTCCAAGCCCACATCGACCAGCTCTACGCGTCCGAGGTCACCGCAGCGCTACGCGACATCGTGCACGCGTACGAAATCGCAATGGGCGTCACCGTGGCCCGCGTCTCCGTGCGCAGCATGAAAACGCGTTGGGGCTCCTGCACACCCAAAACCGGCGCCATTCGCATCGCGCGCGAGCTCGCCGCCTACCCTGTCGAATGCCTCGACATGGTTGTCGCCCACGAGCTCGTCCATCTGCTCGAGCCGAGCCACAATCAGCGCTTTCACGCCCTGCTCAACACGTACTGTCCCAACAATAGAGCACTGTCTCAGCGGCTCAAGCAGCCACCCCTCAACAAGCTCTAGCGTCGACTAGCGCACGCGCTCGATCTCGACGCCGCAGCTTGCCAGGGGCAGGCCAACAGGAGCCCACGGCTTATCGAGCTTTATGCGCACACCAAGCAGCGAGGGATAACGGCGCAGCAGCATCTGGGCTGTCCCCTCGGCTGCCGCCTCGATGAGCTTAAACGTATGCTCGCGCAGATAGCCATCGACATCGTGGCACACCGAGCCGTAGTCAATCGAGGCGTCCAGGTTATCGTGCTCCCCCGCCGCGCGCAGGTCGGCATAGAGCACCAGAGAAACGATGAACTTCTGACCCAGCGCGTTCTCCTCGGGATACACGCCATGGTTGGCAAAAACCTCCAGGCCGTCAATGACAATACGATCGGCATGGCGCAAATCGTCATAGCTCACGTGAGGCACCGCCGTTGCGGTGGATATTTCGCCCCTTCCACGGCGGGCGAGCTCGGCGCCTTCGGTCTTGGTTGCATTCTCGGGCAGTTTCTTGTTACTCAACGCGATCGTCTCCTTCGTTTAGAACCCCGACCGCGCAAACTAACTACACGCGAATCGACAGGTTCTTTTTATCATCGCTCCAGTTGCAAGCGTTGCGCGCGGGGCATGCAAAGCAGGCACGCGACGCTTTGTCGGCTGCATAGAGCAGACGCTCAAGCGGTTGGCTGTTCACGCGCAGCTTTCGATGGCCCAGAATGGCCGTCTTAATGGCTGCGGCATCGGCCGGCTCAAACGCCACGTCATCGGGCATGCCGCCGAGAATCGCATCAGCGACGCGTTCGCTTGCAACATCATGGGATATACCCGATTCATACTGTTCATCTTTGCCGATATCGTGAAGAAGTGCTGTGGCGTAGATGACCTCGCGGTCAAATTCGAGCTGCTCCTCGAGATTCTTGATCCACATAATGCGCGCGACATCGAGCAGATGGTCAATACCGTGGCGGCAGAAGATGCGCCCCGATTCCAACTGTACGATGTTGCCCAGGTGCCGCCGGAACAGCCCGTTGGCACAAATGTAATCAATGCGAGGCATGGCACCAAAGGGGGCCAGGCCCGAAGCCATAAAGCCGCGACGCGACGTCCCCTCATCGGTCTTCGATGTAAAGTCGTTGACGACTCTCATGGTTAGCGGCCCAGCATCCTAAAGAAACGCTCCTCGAGCGCGGGATCGGTCTCAAAGACGCCGCGGCGAGCAAGCGTCACGGTCTTGGTGCCGGGCTTTTGCACGCCACGCATCGTCATGCACATATGCTCGGCCTCCATCAACACAATCGCTCCCTGGGGAGCGAGATAATCCATGAGGGCATCGGCAACCTGTGCGCACAGTTGCTCCTGCAGCTGAAGACGGCGGGCATAAACCTCAACCGTGCGGGCGAGCTTGGAAAGCCCAGCCACCCGACCGTTAGGGATATAACCAATGGCGGCCTTGCCATAAAACGGCAGCAGATGATGTTCGCACAGCGAGTAGAACGTGATGTCGCGCTCGATAACCAAATCGTTCGAAGCGACGGCAAAGGTTTTGGACAGGTGTTCCTCGGCACTCTGGTCCATACCGCCGGCGATCTCACCATACATACGGGCAACGCGCGCCGGGGTCTCCAGCAGGCCCTCACGAGTTGGGTCCTCGCCTATGCCCTCAAGCAACAGCTTAATGGCGGCCTCGACTTTTTCCTGATCGACCATCTGGGCCTCACTTTTCCGATTTCACGTTCGCGCTATGGTACCACGCCCTCCGGCATCGACCACAAGCTACATAGTATGGGTCGAATAGACCGGATCATCACGCCAAAGTTCAACCGCATCACAAAGCGCAACGCCCTCGCGCTCAGCACGGGCGCGCGTAGCGTTCATATCGATCACGCGCTGGTTGCTCGAACCCCTAAAGCGCAGCGAGATATCGTACAGGTCCTGAACAAACGGGCCGTCCACCAGCATGTCAAGGCAGGCAAGGATGCGGTCCGTCACCTCGGTATGATGACGACCACCCGGCATAAGCTCCTCGAGCACGTCACCGGTAAAGCACCAAATGGTCTTCCCCGACCCCACTGGATAGGCCGCGCGAACACGCTCGACAAACTCAACGAGCCCCGCCTGATTCTCGGGCTCCATGGGCTCGCCGCCCAAAATCGTCAGACCATCGATAAAGGGATGGTCGAGGCTCTCGATAATCTTGTCCTCGACGGCGCTATCAAAGGGCTCGCCCGCAGCAAAGTCCCACGCAACAGAGTTAAAGCAGTTCTTGCACCCGCGACGGCACCCACTCACAAACAGAGAAGTACGAACGCCTTCTCCATCAGCAATGTCGAAATACTTAATGTTCGCGTAGTTCATAGGTAACTCTCCCGGGAGGCCGGGACATATCATCCCGTCCTCAAACATTCTCGGCCTTCGGCCTGCGAAACTGCGGGCGGGACGATATGTCCCGGCCTCATGCAAAGGGTAACTCAATGAACGAAGCGAACATCGAGCATAGGGTTCGAGGTCCAATAAAAACTGGGTTGCGGCTCAACCACCATCGCAAGTAAATCGCAGCTGCAACTCGAATTATTTCCGCTAAGAACTTCGAGGAGTGAGCAGACTGCGCGCTGCATCTCAGCTACATCAACTTGGCTGCCCTGTAGCGAGGCCCCGGACCTTTGCTCGATATGAGTTCCGCACGAACAGGAGGCGCC
>CALJDJ010000059.1 GCA_938023705.1 uncultured Collinsella sp. | reverse complement strand
TGAGCTCCGCCTCGGTCGGAAGCTTATCTCCCGGGCGGTACGTGCCGTTGGCGATTGAATCAGAAAGCGCACGAACAATCTGTTTGTACAGGGGGATAACGCTATTTGCCTCAACCATATCAACCATACCTTTACAAGGAATCAGCAGCCTATAGATAAATGACTTATATTGTATTAGAACTTTTTAGCACTCCACGCCATTTCCTATAATGTTTTAGCAAACGAGGGGTTATTTTGCGTAAGCGGTGTAGAGTCCATCCATTTCCGCATACAGCTTCAATCTGATGGCGGTATATGCATCCGATAAGCCGATTGATTTTTATCTTATACCTGTCTCACATTCATCCCTCGTCGTAGAGATGAATGTGAGGTGAGAGATACGTACTTGACGCGCGAGCGTGGATATTTGGACGGTTTTTGGGCTTTTGGCGGCCGATTTCGTCCGAAAATCCACGCTCGTGCGGCAGACGTCCGAATTTCCACGCTCGTGTGCCAGAAAATCCACGCTCATCCGGCAGATTGGTCGAAGGCCCCATATGGGTATACTCTCGGAGATTCGACTCGATTCGCCCCCGTTGGGGCGTCAAAGGAGACTGCATATGTCCACTACCTCAACCGACCCGCGCGCCGCTGCCGCCGCGCTGCTGGTGCCCGGAACCACCTGCCACGGCTTTACCGTCGAACGCCGCGAGACCGTGCCCGAGCTCGACGCAGACGCTTACGTGCTGCGCCACACCGCCTCGGGCGCTCGCCTGCTGCACCTAGCGTGCGACGACGAAAACAAGGCCTTTGCCATTGGCTTTAAGACGCCGCCGGCCGATTCCACCGGCGTGTTCCATATTCTTGAGCATTCGGTGCTGTGCGGATCGGCTAAGTTCCCCGTCAAGGAGCCGTTTGTCGACCTGATCAAGAGCTCCATGCAGACGTTTCTCAACGCCATGACCTACCCCGACAAGACCATCTACCCCGTCGCCACCACCAACGAGCAGGATCTGTACAACCTGATGGACGTGTACCTGGACGCGGTGTTCAACCCGGCCATCTATACCAAGCCCACCATTTTTGAGCAGGAGGGCTGGCACTACGAGCTGGACCTGCCGGAGAGTGTCGAGGGCGAGGGCGACGGCAGCGCCGCCAGCCTGCGCGAGGGCACGCTGCGCTATAACGGCGTGGTGTTCAACGAGATGAAGGGCGCACTGTCCGACCCCATGAGCGTGCTGGACGACGCCGTCAACGCCGCGCTCTATCCCGACACCGCCTATGCGCACGAGAGCGGCGGCGACCCGCGCGCGATTCCCGCGCTCACCTACGAGCAGTTCCTGGACACGCACGCGCGCCACTACAACCCCTCCAACTCCTACATCACGCTCTACGGCGACCTGGATGTGGACCGCGCGCTGGCCTTTTTGGACGAGCGCTATCTGTCGCAGCCGAGTGCCGCGAGCCGCCGCATGGACGCTGCCGTTGCCGCCGGCGAGGACCCGTCCACGCTGGCGCCCAATCCGCTGGACGTGCAAGAGCCTGTGACCTGCGAGTATAAGCGCGTCGAGATGGCCACCACGCCCGAGAACGCCCTGGTGGGCCTGGGCCTGGTGCTGGGCAGCGCGCTCGACCGCAAGCGCACGATCGCGGCGGACATCCTGTTCGAAGCGCTACTGGGCTCCAACGAAGCGCCGGTTAAGAAGGCCATTCTGGCCGCCGGCCTGGGCGGCAACGTAGTGAGCTACACCGCGGCCGAGAGCCTGCAGCCCTACGAGCTCATCATGCTGCAAAACGCGCAGCCCGGCGTGGCGCGCGAGCTGCGCCGCGTGTTCCAGGACGCCTGCCGCGACCTGTGCGAGCACGGCGTTCCGCGCGAGCGCCTGGAAGCCATCATCAGCAGCAACGAATACGACCTGCGCCAGCGCGACTACGGTATCGCCGACGGCGTGGCCATTGCGTGCGACGCGCTGAGCACCTGGCTCTACGATGACAACGCCGCGACGCTGGCGCTCAAGTACGGCCCGGTGTACGAGGAGCTGCGCGACGACCTGGACGGCAGCTACTTTGAGGACCTGCTGCGCGAACTGGTGCTGGAAAACGACCACATGGCACTGGTCGAGCTGGTGCCGGTGGACGCCGGCTCCGGTTCGGAGGGCGCCGAGGGCGCTGAGCTGGCAGCCAAGCGCGATGCCATGACCGATACCGAGCTGGCCGACGTGGTCGAGCGCACGGCCGCGTTGCGTGCCGCGCAGGAGGCCGAGGACACGCCCGAGGACAAGGCCACGCTGCCGCGCCTGCGCGTGTCCGACATTGGCGAGGCGCGCCCCGAACCGCCGCTGGTCGTGGACACGACCACGCCCATCCCCTGCCTGCGCCACGACATCCCCACCAACCGCCTGGCCTACGCCATGCAGTATTTCGACCTGGGGTGCGTCGCGTTTGAGGATCTGCCCTACGTGACGTTGCTCTGCCGTCTGCTCAAGCAGCTGCCTACAAGCGAGCACTCGGCAGAGGAGCTCGACAATCTGCTCGCCGGCAAGCTGGGCTTTTTGAGCTTTACGACCGAGGTCATGACGCAGCCCGACGTGGACGGCGTGCGCCCCTACCTGCTGGTAAGCGCCGGCGCCCTGTCCGAGAAGATCGATGCGCTGGCGAACCTGCCGCGCGAGGTGTGGTCGAGCACGCTGTTGCTCGATGCCGATGCCGACCGCGTGCGCGACGTGCTCACGCAGATTCGCATTGGGCTTGAGCAGGGCTTTATCAACAACGGCCACTCGGCGGCACTCGGTCGCGCGATGAGCTACAGCTCGCCTTCGGCCGTGGTGCGTGAGCAGCTTTCGGGCGTGGATTTCTATCTGTTCCTGCGCGATCTGCTCGAGCACTTTGACGAGCGCCTGGACGACCTGCGCGCCAAGCTTGCCGAGCTGGCGGAGCGTATCTTTGTAGCCGATGGCTGCCTGGCGAGCTTTACCGGCAGCGACGAGGACTTTGACGCGTACTGGGATGCCGCGGGTAACCTGGGGCTGGACGCTGGCGACGACGTCGATGCCGGCCGCGACGCGCTCGTGGTGCCGACGCCGCGCGACCGTCACGAGGCCTTTGTCATTCCCAGCGACATTTGCTTTGCGGCAAGCGCGTGCGACCCGCGTCGTCTGGGCATTGACGTGACGGGAGCCTGGGCCGTGGCTGCCAACGCGCTCTCCTACGACTACCTGTGGAACGAGATCCGCGTGAAGGGCGGTGCGTACGGCTGCGGATTCCGCGCAGCCGGCGAGCGCCAGACGGCGTTCTATACCTACCGCGACCCGGCAATCGACCCCTCGATTGAGCGTGTGGAACGCGCAGGCGAATGGCTCGGCAGCTTTGAGCCCGACGAGGCCGCCTTCGAGGGCTTTATCGTGAGCTGCGTAAGTGGCATGGACGCGCCGGTGAAGCCGTACGCGCTCACCAAGCGCCGCAACACGACCTACCTGGCCGGGCTCGATCCGCACGCGCGCGAGGAGCGTCGCGCCCAGATGCTCGCCGCCACGCCCGGTGAGCTGCGCTCGCTCGGCGCCGATGTGACGCGCATCGCAGCCGCGTCGCCCACCTGCGTCTTTGGCGGCCGCGACGTCATCGCCAAGAGCAACGCCGGCTTCAACGTAGTCGACCTGCTGGGCTAACGCACAAAGGTAGATTTTTAGGACATGCCTAAAAATCTACCTTTTTCTTTTGCCGCGGACCGGGCAGGCGGTCTGACTTCGGTCCGCCCGGTCCCGCCCTTCAGCAAAAACCACCCAAAGGTGTCTGTCCCCTTTGGGTGGTTTGCGGGCGAGCTGCTACTTAAGAAACGGGTTCAGTCTGGCCGCCAGCGGATCGAGCTTGTACATGGTTGCAAAGCACTCACAACCATAATCGGAGTCATTGCTCCAGCTACCCTGGTCGACGTCGTACCCTGCATCCAGGCGAATCCACTCCTCCGGCTTGTTCTTCTCGTGCTTGCTGCAGAAGTAGCGCTGGTACTCGACCTCGTGCTCAAACTCAAACTCGGCATCCGAACCGCGGCCGGCATACTCGTCGACCGACGTCAGATTGCCGTGGTCGTCGTAGTAGAACTCCGCATAGCCGCCGCGCTCGGAATCGATCCTGTCGAGCTTGCCATCGTTGTACGAATAATCCACCGCGGCATACGAGTTCAGCGAGCCGTAGTCGTTGCCGTGCGAGTCATACGCCACAGGCGAGATACGCGAAATGTTGCCGTCCTTGTCATACTCGTAGCCAGCGGTGATCGTCCACCTGGTGCCCACGGTGTCGCCCTGACAGTCCAGCGTAAAGGACGTCACGCGATCCTTGTCGTATCCGTACGAATACACGACCGTCCGAGGATTGGCCGGGCTGGTATCGGTGTTGGTCACCATGTTGCCGTCCTGATAAATATACGTGCTCGCGCTCTCGCCGTAACCCGCATGGGTCGTCTTGTTGATCAGGTTTCCGTCCGCGTCGTAGGTAAACGTCGTGGCGCTCGACGAATCGCTAATGTCGGCATCGCAGTCGATGCGCGTGACGTTACCGTCGGCGTCGTACGTAAACGTGTTGACGTTCTCGTAACCGCCCGCCAGGTCTTCCTCAATCTCAGAGATACGATGCGACTCATCGTGCTCGACACTGTAGCTTACGCCGCCACCTTGCTTGACGGCAGACGTGAAGCCCGTAACGTAACCGTTCTCGTCACGCTCGATCTCGTAGATATCGCCGTACTGGTCCGATTTATCGGTACCCTCGTAGGACATCGGCAACCACAGCTCGTCAAGCTGTGTGTCCTTAATGCCGCTAACCTTCGTATCCTGCGGCAATGCCAACGTGGCAAGCTTCTTTTTGCCCGAAAGATCGACGCTTTTAAGGTTTTCGGCATTTTTGAGGTCGAGCTTCTCGATGTTGTCGCAACCGTCCAGGTTAACGACGGTGACGCTACTCGCCGAGTTAAGCTCGACGGTCTTGAGGTCACCGCAACCCGAGAGGTCCAGGTTGACGAGTTTGTCGTCGCCGGACTCCACTGTAACGATATTGGGGAATGTCTTGCCCAGGCCCTGCGTCGATGCGATGCCGTCCAGCTCGACCGACGTCACCGCCTTGGCCTCGTCGCGTGAGATGCGGCCGTCACCGTTAGTGTCGTACTTGGTCGAGACAAGCGCACGCATGCCGCTATCCGGGAAGGTCTTTTCGTCAATTGGGGTGGTCGCAATCTGGGTGAAGTAGAACAGCGCTCCCCCGCCGACACCCGCCGCCACGGCAAGCACCGCGGCAAGGGCGATGAGGGGCTTCTTGGAACGCTTGCGTCGCGCGGGCACGTATTGCTGCGTGGCAGGCTGGGGTTGCTGCGTGGCCGCGACCTGGTCGGGTGCTACGGGTGCGCCGCATACGGGGCAAAAGAGGGCGTCGTCGACAAGCGGCATGCCACACGAGCGACAAAACATGGCGGGCTCCTTTCGGTTCATTCCTTCCGCCATGAAGGTAAACCCAAAAATGCAGCCCTTGTTGCGCAACAAAGCCAAGCGGGAGCCAAACCGCCACAAAGAGACAGGCGCCTTTGTGGCGGTTTGGGGTGAATCCGTCGCGTTTGCCCAGATAAAACCTGCCAAAATAAACCTGTCCCTTTTTGGCAGGTTGGGGAGATGAGGCTGGGATGGATAGGGCTAAGTTGCGGCGGACGGTGATTGCCCGACGCAATGCTCTTGATTTGGATGTTCGAGCGGCGAAGTCTGCTGTTGTATGCGCGCGGCTTGTTGAGCTGATGGATCGCTTGGGTGCCGCGGCACCGCACACCGTTGCCGTCTATGCCGCGATGGGTTCCGAAGTCAATCCCGCCGCGTTTGCCGCCGCGGCCGTCGCGTGTGGCTGGCGCGTAGCCTATCCGTGCATGCTCTCGGCAACCGAAGCTGCTGCCTGCGGCCAGCGTATGTGCATGAGAACGGCCGCCGCCGGCGACGCACCCGCGGCCCCGTTTATCGCCCACCCTACGCGGGCCTTCGCAGCCACGGACGTCGACAGCGACCGCTTCCCCATCGTGCCTGCCAAGGCTCTCGACATGGTTGTCGTGCCGCTCGTGGCTTTCGACCGCGCCGGCGCGCGCCTGGGCTACGGCGGCGGCTGCTACGACCGCTACCTGCCCATACTCTCGCCCACATGCCAAATCGTCGGCATCGCCTTTGACGAGCAGCGCGTCGACCACGTTCCCACCGACGCCCACGATCTGCCGCTGCCATTTGTAAGTTACGGACTGACATCACTGATCAGTCTTTACATTGGGATTGGCATGGTTCTGAATATAGGACTGCAGGTACGAAAATATTAAAATGGAGAAGATACAAAGGAGGTCTGATTTATGAATATAGGACTTATTGCACATGATTCCAAAAAGAAGCTGATGCAGAATTTCTGCATTGCCTACAGAGGAATATTATGTAAAAATGAATTATATGCAACAGGAACGACAGGAAGACTTGTGGAGGAGGTTACCAATTTGAATGTCCACAAATTTCTTGCCGGACATCTGGGAGGAGAACACCAGATGGGAGCCCAGATTGAGAATAATCAGATTGACCTTATGATTTTTCTGAGAAACCCGATGGGAGCAAAACCACATGAGCCGGATACGAAGAATATCTTTCGACTCTGTGACATGCATAATATCCCACTTGCCACCAATCTGGCAACAGCAGAACTGCTGATAAAATCCCTCGACCGAGGAGATCTTGAATGGCGGGAGATGTACAAATAATGGAATCAACAGGAAAAAATACAAGACGGGAACGCAATCGTCGCACACCGGTACAGCCGCCGAAAAAAGAACATAAGATCAGCCTGATGAAGGTTGGCATTTCGTTTCTTATCGTGATAGCACTTGTTCTCGGCTCCGTTTCCGTAGTAACAGTGATCAAAAACAGAGAGATTCACCTTTCCAATCTTTACGACAAAAGCAATGCGGTTTTTGGTATAGAGAAAGTTCAGTTCAATGCCAACAGAGCGGCTACTTTTTCTGAAAATCTGTGTGTACCGGATGGAACAGAAGACGATTCTTCCTTAAATCTTACCTCAGGAGCAGCTGGTTCTTTTGATCTGGCATCCGGGGAAGTAGACTATGCACAGAATATTTTTAACAAGATGTATCCGGCAAGTATCACAAAAGTCATGACGGCTCTTGTGACTTTGAAAAACTGCAGCCTGGATGAAACCGTAACAGTTGGAGAGGAATGTCAGGATATTGAAAGCGGATCCTCCGTCTGTATGATCGAGCCGGGAGATCAGCTTACCGTTGAGCAGCTTTTATACGGTCTGCTTTTGAATTCCGGAAACGATGCTGCCATGTCTTTAGCTGTCTATGTCGGCGGTACCGTTGACAATTTTGTCAATATGATGAACGAAGAGGCGGCATCTCTTGGAGCGACCGGGACACATTTTGCCAATCCGCATGGTCTTCATGACGAAAATCATTATACAACGGCATATGATATTTATTTGATGTTTCAGGAAGCATTAAAGTATGATGCCTTTCAGGAAATTATCGGTTCATCTGAATACTATAGTATCTTTATCCGCGATAATGACAAGTATGGTATCATGTGGCAGTCAACGAACTATTATCACATCGGAGAGGCAACTCCGCCTCAGGATGTAGAGGTGATCGGCGGTAAGACAGGTACTACGGATGAGGCCG
>CALJDJ010000058.1 GCA_938023705.1 uncultured Collinsella sp. | reverse complement strand
AGCGGGTGGTTTAAAGCTGGCCGCTGCGCGGCCAGCAGACTAAAGTCTTGAAAAAAAGCGCCTTGCCCAAGACGGGCAAGGCGCCAATGGTTGAAATGTATCGGCAAACGGTCGAATTAGGTCAACCCTACTCGAAGCTCAGCTGCTCCCGAATGCACCCCCGACCGCTGCCTCGTTCAGGCCGTTGGCGCCGACCGCGTATCTGGCGGTTTCCGACGCGCCGCACTGCACGCGACACACGGGCTGAAGTCTTTAACGGAAAAGCCCCGTTAGTAAGACGAGTTACCAACAGGGCTTGGACTGAAAGGTCGCGCTTAAACGAGAGGGGCGCCCTAACGCTCGAGACGTTTGCGCATAAGCGCGAAGGCAATCAGCGAAGCGCCGGCAACGGCCATAATAAAGGCGACGGCAGGGGCCTGATCGCCCGTATTGGCGAGCGCACCCTTAGTAGTCTTAGTAGACTTTTTGGTCACCTTGGTCGTCGTCTGCTGACCAGGCTGAGACGGCGTCACGGGCTGCGTAGGCTGAGCCGGCTCCCCATTGGCCTCCTCGCCCGTCACCACGTACGTCGAGAAGTGGCTCGTGCGGAAGCAGAGGTAGTCCCCCTCGATCCACGTATCCATAGCCTGGGTGGAACCATCCTCAGCAACGTAGAGCACCTTGAGATTGGTGAGCGCCTTCATGGCGGCAGTCATCTTGACACGGACGATGAAGGACATGCCTTCGTAGTCCTCGATAACCTCGCCGTCCTTGAGAAGCTTGATATCGAGCTTATCGGCAACCTTGGTACTCCCCTGCTCAAGGCCGGAAATTGTAGCATTGGCGGCGTCGGTAAGATTTGTCGGTTCCTCGACCACAAGAGAGATGCTGTTGTTCTGGGCAATGCCGGCAGCGGCATTGTTCTCGGCGCTTACGCTAACGTCCGTTCCGTCGCTACCTGCAACGCCCGCAATGGTCCTCGCCGCTACAGTAACGGTACAGGTCGTTGTTTTGTCACCACAGGTGGCGGTGATCGTGGCGGTACCGGCCTTAAGCGGCGTCACGACGCCGTCTTTGACCGTAGCGATCGACGAGTCGCTGGAGGTCCAGCTCACCGTTGTATCGTCTGCATCTGCAGGAGTCACCGTTGCGGAGAGCTTTGCGGAGGCGTCGCCTACGGTAAAGGAAAGGTTCGTCTTGTTGAGCTCAACCTTCTGGGCGGGATTGGTCACGCTCACCGAAACGGTCTGGGAGAGCGACCCTGCAGTGATGACAAATGAACCAGAACCGGTCTTGAGGGCGACAACGGTGTAGGAGCCATCGCCGTTGTCGACGACCTTAAACGCCTTCGAAGCACCCGTGTCATCCAGAGCGAGCTTGGTCTCGTCGACCTCACCTGCTAGGGCTCCGGCAAGAGAGGCTTTTACGGTACCTTCTTCACTCTTCGCAAGGTTGAGGGAGGACTGATCGACTGTAAGACTCGTTGCGGGATTAGAGACGGTCACCGCGCAATCCTGAGAATAGGTGCCATCTTCGGTCGAAGCAGTGATGGTTGCGGCGCCCTTGGAAACAGACGTCACTTTGCCGGTTTGATCGACCGTAGCGACGCTGTCGTTACTGGACTTCCAGACAACCGTCTGGTCAGCCTCCGCGGGAACGACCGTTGCCTTAAGCTGCTCGGTTGCAGCGCCCACAAGCGTGACCTTCTGCTTATCGAGTGTGATACCCGTTGCAGGTTGAATAACCGTCACCTTGCACGTGGCGCTATACTCGCCGTCCTCAGTGGTAACGGTGATCGTGGCAGCACCGGCCTTGACCGGGGTCACGACGCCGTCCGCAACCGTGGCGACCTCCGGGTCGCTCGAAGACCAGGACACATTCTTATTCGTTGCATTGTTGGGCTCAACCGTTGCGGTCAACGTCGAGGGCTCACCGCCCACAGCAAGCTTAAGATTCGACGCGCTGAGACTGACGCTCGAGACCCTTACTACCGGAGTGGTTACCGTAATTGTATCCGTGGTTGCAGAGACTCCATCAACTGTTGCCGTGATCGTGGCATTACCGTCACCGACAGCGATAACAAGACCGTTGCCATCGACGGTAAGGACGCTCTCGTTAGAAGAGGACCAGACAACCTTACTGGCCTTATCGTCAGGGGAAACCTTTGCCTTCAACTGCTGAGTCGTGCCCTTGTCCATAGATGTTGAGTAACCATCCGTAATGGAGACCGTAGTTTTTGCAGGTTCCTCGCCCGGCTTGACGACGTGAACGGTCATAGTGTCGCAGAGACGACCACCCAAGTACATTGAAACCGTTGCATCGCCGTAACTATGAGGCACTAAATACCCCAAGTAACTGCCACCATTAAACATCGGTCCTTTTACCTCGAGGACATCGGGATTATCTGAAGTGAAAGAATACTTTGCGCCGGCATAGGAGTCCATCAATTCCTCAGCGCTTTTGCTCAGCACGCCCTTTGGATATTCAAACCCCCTGTCACATTCCAGCCAAAGCCAATCTTTGGATATACTATCTGAACTGACCTCACAGGGAAATGTATAATCGCTCGACACAAACTTAGCCTTCGAAAGGCTCACTTCCGCAGGGTCGACAACCTCTATCTCAAAGGGATGGTCATTGCCAAGGCCATCACGAGCATGAGCCTTAACGGTGCCAGGCTTTATTGCCTTAAACGAGTTTTCACCATCGGTAAGCTCAACAACATCGCTGCTTTCTAGAGAATAGGTTACAGAGCTAACGAGCGCATCCCAATGTGCACGCTGGCATGCCTTCAGTGCTTCATTTGGGGAAACGTTGAGAATGGCAGAAAGATAAGAGCTGTCCCCAACCAGCATCTTTTGTTTTTTGTTCCCACGCTCATTGAATCCAGGCTCCTGATTCTCGGTTACAACATCACATAGCTTCTTCGTCTCGGTCTCGCCGTTGCAATAGTCGACAAGAACCTTGGCCTCTTTTGCATCTTTCGCCAACGCCTCGAGTTGCAAAGAAGCGCTTAGCTCAGAAGTTCCATATGAATAATAATTCGAATTCACCCTTGCCTGAACTTTGGAATCCTTTGAGGGATCTTCCTTTATTTCAAAATATGTAGCCGCACGGGTCTCGTCCTTGGGGCGAACGTAAACTGTCCCCTCTAGCAATGCATAGTGCGTGTTCCCGCATTTTTGCGGACAATCATCCGTGTAACCCAGCGTTGCAGTCGTTGTCGTCGCACCGGATTGGTCATAGGATACGAAACTCACCTTAATTGGATTGACATTAGCCACGCTCTTAATCTTAAGAGAACCGTTTAAACTCTCGTCAGCCCTGCTCTTCATGGTTATAGTCGTTGTGCCGACTTTGGTGGGACTAATTGTCAACACCCAATCACGTGATTTATAGCTCACTTTAGCGATATCCTCATCAGACGATGTGATATCGATATCACTAGGGTCAATGGGCGCCCATTCGTGATTTTTATTAAAAAAGGAAAGCCTTCCTTTCACCGTCTGTCCAACAGCGACATCAAATTCTGACCACACATCGCCTGTAGACGAATCGTATGGGAGAAACGATGCACCCATGGAACCATCCTGCGACTCCAGCATGACAGCATCCGCATGCGGGGCGGCCACCGTCAGCCCAAACGTTGCCGCCGTTAAAGCAACGCAGATGCCTGCGGCTATCCTCCAAAACCCTTTTCTCATTCCCCTAAGTCCAATCTCTCGTGAAAAAACGCAGCATTCTCCCACACCTTAAAATTGGCTTAAGGATACCCCCCCCCAACGAGCACTTGCAAGCTAATGTTTGCCAGAAGGGGCAAATTAACGGCAAGCGACATTTCTGCAATATACCATCGTCCGCTGAAGTGTGACTTTCCCGACGCTCCCACGCAAAAGCCCCGTTGATAAACGCGTTACCAACGGGGCTTGGGCTGAAAGGCCGAGCTTCAACGGAGGCCGAAAGTAAACAAATCAGTTTGACTTCGTCCCCAATCGATCAGTTAGAACTCGAGCTGCTCCAGTCGATCGAAGACCGTGTCGATACGGGTGAGGAAATCCCACGGATCGAAAATCTCGTCGAGCTTCTCCTGGCTGACGGTACAGCGCGGGTCGGCCTCGAGACGCTCCTTAAAGGTGGGACCGGAGACGCAATCCTGCACCTCGTGCCAGGTAGCCATGGCGTTTTCCTGCACGATAGCATAGGCATCCTCGCGGGTGATGCCCGTATCGACGAGGGCCAGCAGGACCTTGGAGGAGAAGATGAGGCCGCGAGTCTTGTTGAGGTTGGCCATCATGCGAGCCGGATACAGCTGCAGGCCGTCGATAACACGGATGAGGCACTGGAACATGTGGTCGAGTGCGATAAAGCTATCGGCCTGGGCGACGCGCTCGGCAGAGGAGTGCGAAATGTCGCGCTCATGCCACAGGGCGACATTGTCGAAGGCAACCTGGGCATTGGACTTCACGATGCGTGACAGGCCACATACCTTCTCCATGGTGATCGGGTTGCGCTTGTGCGGCATGGCGGAGCTGCCCTTTTGACCCTTGCGGAACGGCTCCTCGGCCTCGAGTGTATCGGTCTTCTGCAGGTTGCGGACCTCGGTCGCGATGCGCTCGCAGGTGGCCGCTGTAGTGGCAAGCACGCCGGCAA
The DNA here is from genome assembly GCA_938023705.1 of uncultured Collinsella sp. Classification (GTDB taxonomy): domain Bacteria; phylum Actinomycetota; class Coriobacteriia; order Coriobacteriales; family Coriobacteriaceae; genus Collinsella. The sequence continues at coordinate 4,804 of CALJDJ010000058.1, read as the reverse complement.
GGTAGGCATGGTGATCGCGGCTGATGACCTGCGTGGACAGCGGATCGTGAACCAGACCCAGGTGCTCGCAGACATATTCCTCGACAAACGGCTCGATGGAACTATAGGTACCGACGGCACCAGAGATAGCGCCAAAGGCAACGTTCTTGCGGGCATCCTCAAGACGGTCCAGATCGCGCTTGAGCTCCCAGGCCCAAGAGCCAAACTTCATGCCGAAGGTCATCGGCTCGGCATGGATGCCATGAGTGCGGCCGGCGCAGAGCGTGTTGCGCTCCTCGAAGGCACGACGCTTGCAGATATCGCCGAGTTTCTTGACGTCCTCGATGATCAGGTCGCAGGCCTGGGTGAGCTGGTAGCACAGGGCCGTGTCGCCCAGATCGGAGCTGGTCATGCCATAGTGAACCCAGCGGCTGGGCTTGGGGTCGCCCTCGGGAACATCGGCATCGATGTACTCCTTCATGTTGGTCAGGAAGGCAATGACGTCGTGGCGCGTGACTTCCTCGATCTCATCGACCTTCGCCTTCTCAAAGTTGGCATGGTCGCGGATCCACTGGGCTTCGTCTTTAGAAATGCCGATCTTGCCGAGCTCCGCCTGGGCCTCGCAGGCCAGAACCTCGATCTCCTGCCAAATGGCGTACTTGTTCTCGAGGGAGAAGATGTGTCCCATCTCCGGGCGGGTATAGCGATCGATCATAGCGGCTCCTTTTTGGTTATTGGCACGTTGGTCGTAACCCAACCATTGTACCGTGCGCGGATGCGAGTATGGGCAGCAGGCATGAACCTAACATTTTGTAGCAGGAGCGGGCAACGGGACGCCCGCGTATTTGCTTCGCAAATCCGCACCGGCTGCGGTCGCCTATCGGCGACCTTGCCTGCTCGCTATAAACGCTTCGCGTTTATTTAACGCTCGCACCCTGTCGGGTTCGAGTCCCGGCACTTTATTGAAAAAAGCACGGCACCGTGATGGTGCCGTGCTTGTGCTCTTAACTGGAGCGGGCAACGGGACTCGAACCCGCGAGTGTCAGCTTGGGAAGCTGATGCCTTACCACTTGGCGATGCCCGCTTGTGTGTTGGCTAGTATAACGCGGTTGTCTTGTTCGATACAAGGGTGGTGATACTTGTTTTAGCTGTGGAGATTCGTTTGAAAATCGCGTCAATTGTGGAGATGAGGACCTTTGACCTCCTGTTCTCCCTATCTTCTACCTGCGCTTTTGCTTGATTGTTGTATTTGAGCTCAATTTGTCAGGAATTGGGCAAGCTTTTGGTCAGGCTCCGGTACTTACCCGCATGAACCTCGGGGGTAGCCTCATCCTACGCGTCGCAGCCTCCCCGTGCGGCGCACGAGGGATAAGGAGCAGCCATGTCCAACGCACCCACGCACTCTGTCCACAGCGCAATCGCAACAGGCTCGCTGCTCCTGCTCCTCTTCCTGCTTTTCGGCTGCCTGGCACCGGGAGCCGCATTTGCCGTCGATGGCTACGACCAGCTCGGCTTCCGCACTATTAGCGATGATTGTGGGCCCTTCTTCATCGGCAAGTATGAAGCTCAAGACGCCTCGATTGCCTACTGCATGAACCAGGAGCGCCCCGGCCCCACCAAGCCGGGCGGCCCATGGCTCAACTTTGATCAAGGCTGGGTGTGGCTCGACGACGAGTTCGCGGCAATCGTTTGTCACGGATATCCTACCGCCACGTCGTTTGGCGGTTACCATCTTTCACCAGATCGCGCCCGCGCCGCCACCCAGCTTGCCGTATGGATGCTCAACGGCACTACCCATGTCGACGGCACCTACTCCTACACGACCGCTCAGGGCAAAACCAAGAGTGGACACTTTACCGCCGACAATGAAGTCGTGGCGGCTGCGCGATGGCTCCACGACAGCGCAAAATCAGGAAGCATCAAAGCCGCTCCGCACCGCGCGCGGCGCTATCTAGGAGCCGTATCGGGCGGCAGCAAACGTCAAGACATGCTCTATGTACTGCCGGCGGTCTCTGTTTCCTTCCAAAAGCAGTCTGCAAACGCTGCCATTACCAGCGGAAACAATACTTATCAGTTTGACGGGGCAACATTCGATGTTTTTGAGAGCGCCAGCGGCGCGCGTGTCGGCACCATCCAGATGGACAGCAACGGTCGAGCGCAGGCAGCACTTCTGCCCAACACGGCATACTACCTAGTTGAGACAACAGCGCCAGCTGGTTATATCCCCCTGCACGATCGCATTGCCTTTACCACGACGAATAACGGCGGATACGTCACCATTGATGAACAACCCGGCACCATTACCTTGCGCATTGTAAAGCTCGACGCCGCAACGAATGCAGGCCCCCAAGTTGGGGCTTCGCTCGCAGGAGCAGAATTCGTGTGCGTATCGCAATCAACCCCTGGATGGACACAAACTCTCAGGACCGATGAAAGCGGTCGAGCTACCCTCACCGATGTCCCCCTGGGAACCTTTACCATCTATGAATCGAAGGCGCCCGAGGGCTATTTGCCCTCCGGTGACAGTTGGTCTTACACCGTTGGAGCCGACCAACTCAGCGATTCAGGCGTGGTCGAGATCGAATCTCGCGTTTCCGATATCCCCATTGCGTTTGACCTTGAGATTTCCAAATTCAAGGACTACGGCAATAGCGATCAATCCGGCCTGGAGCAGCCGGCAGGAGATGTTGTCTTTGAGGTTGTCAGTAACAGCTCTCAGCAGGTTGTTGGCACACTGACTACAAACATCTATGGCTTTGCCTCCACCAAAGACCAGCCCGAAGCATGGTTCGGCACAGGCAAGCGACCAGCCGGTGTCCACGGAGCCGTCCCATACGACCGCGCCGGCTACACGGTTCGTGAGGTTCCGGAAACCGTCCCCGAGGGTTTTAAACGTGCGGGGGAATGGACCGTCGAGGCCAATCAGATTTCCGACGGCGCCGAGCTTCAATATATCGTGGACAACCACGCTCTGTCGACGCATCTCCAGATTGTAAAACGCGATGCCCAAACAGGCGCTTCTGTTCCCCTAGCCGGATTCACCTTCCAACTCCTCGACAGCAATCACAAACCTGTCTCACAAACATGCTGGTATCCAGCACATAACGTAATGGACACCTTTACGACTGACGCGACCGGCACCGTCACACTGCCCGAATCGCTCGTGCCGGGCACCTATTATGTACGCGAAACCTCGGCCAAAGAGCCCTATCTTGTCGGCGGAGAGATCGAGGTAAACATACCCGCCGATATAAACCTAACGCCCGTTGCAATCGTCTCGTATTATGACCGCGCCGCGACCGGAAACATCAGGATCGTTAAAACCGATGCCGTAGACGGCAGCAGCCTCGCGGGCGCCATCTTTGAGATCCGTGCCTCAGGTGATATCGTGCGCCCCGACGGTAGCATTGCCGCGCTCGACGGTGAGACTGTCGCTACCGTCACGACGGATGAAACTGGAGAAGCACGCGCGGACGACCTCCCGCTGGGATCTGACACCGCACGCTACGAGGTTGTCGAGACTCAAGCGCCGACCGGCTTCTTACTCGACCGGACGCACCATATCGTCGACCTTACCTATGCCGACCAGAAAACACCCGTTGTGGAAGCACGGCTTAACGTATCCGACGATTACACCAAGGTTGATATCTCCAAGGTCGATGCAAGCGGAGAGCAGGAAGTGAAAGGCGCACAGCTCACCTTATATGGTCCCGATAAAACCGAAATAGACTCCTGGACCTCATCCGACAAGCCGCACCGCATCGAACATCTTGCACCCGGCACCTACTCGTTGCGCGAAACGATGTCTCCGCGGACCTATGACCTTGCCGAGGAGATAACGTTTGAAATAAAGGATACGGGAGAAGTCCAATCCGTCGCGATGAAGGATGCGCCCATCGAGATCAAAGGACAGGTCGACAAGCGTCAGGAACTTGTCCAACCTATCGGGAAGGGTCTGTTGGCTAACGGCGATGGAAAAAACCGCGCCGCGATGCAAACCAATACGGACGGACTTTTCTCCTATACCATCGATGCTCGAAACGATTCCGCTACTTGGGTTGATGAGTTTACGATTACCGATGATCTTGAGTGCGCCGAGGACGATACGGCGAGATTCGTCTCAATCGAAACCCCCGTCGCCATCGGCGACCTCAACGGTCTGTGCAACGTGTGGTATCGCACGACGCCGTTGGACTCGACAGACGTCGATGAGCCGGCAAACGCGACGCTTGACGATGGGCACGAAAATCCTTGGCTTGAGTCCGACGAAGTAAAAGAGAGTCTGGGTGAAGATTGCCGCCTCGTCGATTACGACGGCTGGCACCTCTGGAAGGCGGATGTCTCGACCACGGAATCCGCCACACTCGAGGCGAAAGAACTCGACCTTGCATCCAATACCGTCGTAACGGGCATTCGCATTGAATACGGTGCGGTAGCCGCCGACTTTACGACTCGAAGCGATACGGATTCTTGGACCCGTGATGATCTCAAAGATGAGCACGACGACCTTGACGATGCCAAAGCAATCCTTGGCACAGATGCTCGGGGCGCAGTCGTGCACATGCAGGCAACGTCGGCTTACACACCCCAAACTGCACTCACCAACAGCGCACGCGTCGATCTTTGCCGCAACGGCGGCGGCGATAAACTTGAGTCACATGACGAGGACAGTGTCATTCAACGCTGTACCCTACCGCAGGACCTACCGGCAACAGGATCAGCTCCCATCGCCGCTTGCATCACCGCGCTCCTGACCTCGGGTGCCGCAGCCCTATGGTTCGCTCGCCTTAGGTCAATCCCAAAGAAGCGCTAGAGCGATGAAAAA
>CALJDJ010000057.1 GCA_938023705.1 uncultured Collinsella sp. | reverse complement strand
ACCCCGGGCCTCTACCCTTGCGGTGAGGGAGCTGGATATGCCGGCGGCATCATGAGCGCCGCCACCGACGGCATCCGTTGTGCCGAAGCCCTGATCGCAGACCTCTAACGCACGAATTCCAGCGCGCAAAAGACGCATGCCCCGAGCTCCGCAGGGAACTCGGGGCATGTTCGCTATTTCTTAAACCGTGCACCCTGGCGTTTTCTGCCCGATGCGAACGTGGAACCCTTGCGAGCCTGCGAACGTAAGCGCTCGATCGTCTCGTCCTCAGATGCACCCTCGAGCATCGCCCGAATCTGAACGACGGCATCGCGCAGGCGCGCCGCCTCCTCAAAGTCCATGGCGGCAGAAGCGTTACGCATATCCTCTTCCATGGTTTCGACGATCCGCACGAGCTCGTCATGCGGCAGTTCTTCCAACTGCTCCGCAAGTGTCTGCTCGGGCGCCACCGTTTCCGGCACGCCACCCTCGCCCAACTCATCGGGCGTATAGAATGCGCCATGGCCAAGAGAGTCGCCCTTCGAGCGTCCCTTGGAACCCACGGTTTTTTCGGCCTCGGCAATAAAACTTGAGATGTCGTTGATGGCCTTGCGCACCGTCTTGGGCACAATGCCATGCTCTTCGTTATATGCCATCTGAATCTCGCGACGGCGCTGCGTCTCCTCGATGGCCTCTTTCATCGAATCGGTCACAACGTCTGCATACATGATGACTTCGCCATCGGCGTTACGGGCCGCGCGGCCAATCGTCTGAATCAGCGAACGGCGGTTGCGCAAGAAGCCTTCCTTATCGGCATCGAGAATTGCCACCAGTGAGACCTCGGGGAGATCCAAGCCCTCGCGAAGCAGGTTGATGCCAACGAGAACATCAATCTTTCCCTCGCGCAGCGTTCGCAGGATCTCGACACGGTCCATCGTCGCTGTATCGGAGTGCATGTAATTGACCTTAATGCCGGCATCAAGCAGATGGTCGGTCAGATCCTCGGCCATGCGCTTGGTGAGCGTGGTCACCAGTACGCGCTCCTTGCGGGCAACGCGCTCGCGAATCTCGTCCTCAAGATCGTCAATCTGCCCACGAACCGGACGCACATCGATCTTGGGGTCGAGCAGACCGGTCGGACGAATAATCTGCTCCACGTCGTTTTGGCTCACCCGCAGCTCGTAGTCGCCCGGTGTGGCCGAAACATAGATAAACTGGGGTATCCTTGCCTCAAACTCATCGAAGCGAAGCGGACGGTTGTCGAGCGCCGAGGGCAGGCGAAAACCATGCTCCACCAGGGTCACTTTACGCGATCGGTCGCCTTCGTGCATACCGCGAATCTGCGGCACCGTCACATGGCTCTCGTCGATGATGCAGAGCATGTCCTTGGGAAAGTAGTCAATCAAGGTAAACGGCGGCTCACCCGGCTTACGCCCGTCCAGATGACGCGAGTAGTTCTCGATGCCGTTGCAAAAGCCCATCGTTTCGAGCATCTCGAGATCATAGTCGGTACGCTGCTGCAGACGCTGTGCCTCGAGCAACTTATCAGTCGCCTTGAGCTCGGCCACACGCTTCTCGCACTCTTCACTGATTGATTTCAGAGCGGCCTTGACCTTTGGCTTCTCGGTCACGTAATGCGAGGCCGGCCACACGGGAATTGCTTCGTACTCACGCAGCATCTCACCGGTGACCTCATCGATCTCGGCTATCAGTTCAACCTCGTCACCAAAGAACTCAAACCGCAACGGATGCTCGGCATAAGGCGGATACACGTCGACGACATCACCGCGCACGCGGAACGTGCCGCGCGCCAGGTCATAGTCATTGCGATCATATTGAATGTCGATAAGCGCATGGATAAAGTCATCGCGCTCGAGCGGCACCTTCTTGTCGACGTTTGGAGCCAGACCCGCATAGTCCTCAGGAGAGCCAATGCCATAGATACACGAGACCGATGCGACAACGATCACATCGCGTCGAGATAGCAGCGATGCGGTCGCCTGATGGCGCAGCATCTCGACCTCTTCGTTAATCGAGGAGTCTTTCTCGATATATGTATCGCTTTGCGGCACATACGCCTCGGGCTGATAGTAGTCGTAGTACGAGACAAAGTAGACCACAGCGTTGTTGGGAAAGAACTCTTTGAGCTCGCTCGCAAGCTGAGCGGCGAGCGTTTTATTGGGAGCCATGACCAGCGTCGGCTTCCCCAGGGCCTCAATAGTCTTAGCCATCGTGAAGGTCTTGCCCGAACCAGTCACGCCCAGCAAAACCTGATAGCGATCTCCGTCCCTCACACCCTGCACAAGCGACTCAATGGCCTTAGGCTGAGAACCTGCAGGCTCATAGGGAGAAACGACTTCAAACGGCACCTCAGCGCCCTCAACGCCAAAGCGCTTAAGTTCACCGCCAACGCGTTCTACTTCAAATTCCGCCATGGATACTCCTAACTCATATATCTGCAGTATACGCAGGCGGCAGGCATAGTCCTATACGAACCGATCGGGATAGAGGGTCTTATAGCGAACCCAGGCATTATTGACGCGAATCAGATACGCCTGCGTCTCGGGAAAGGTGATTGCATTGTGCAGCGACGTACTTTGCTGCGCCCATCCGTCGACATTGCCCATGCCGGCGTTATAGGCGGCAATAGCGCTATCCGTCGACCCGTTGAAATACGTTAAGAGATACGAGAGGTACGCACAGCCAAACTCGATATTCGTAGCCGGATCGTTAAGGTTGTCGGCCGAATACTCCCCACCGTCGACAAGACCCTTGGCGATCATATCCTGAGCAGTCACAGGCATCAGCTGCATCAATCCCTGAGCACCCTGATTCGATTCGGCCTCGGGATCCCAATTCGATTCCGACTTAATGACAGCGCACACCAGATACGGATCCAGATTATGCGAAATACTGGATTGCTTTACATATGCCTCGTAGTCAATCGGATACAGCGGCTTAAAGAAGGCGGCAGGAGCACACGAGTAAACGAATGAGATAAGGCCGAAGGCAAAAACGGCAGCCAGCGGAATAAGGCGATACCACGCAAAGAAACGTGTCTTAGGCATCGGAATCCTCCTTATTCGCAGTGTCTATAAACCCATGGCATGCAAGCCATGAGTCAAGCTGCTCAAAGAGCGAATTATCGCCTGCGGCATTATCAATCACCGTTGTAGCGAGATTGCACAGCGCAGACTCATCGGGCTGGCAAGCAGAACGGGCATCGAAATCAGATGGCTCCATGCCACGCTGAATAGCACGCTCGCGACGAACTGACAAAGGGGCGCTGATGACCAGAATTTCATCAGCCAAGCCAAATGCATCCTCAAAACCAGTCGGAGCAGAAACCTCGACCACCGCAAAGGGATAACGGGGGGAAGAAACCGTGCAGCAAACCGGATCAAGAATCCTCAGTGACAGCTGCTCAATGAGAACGGGGTGCACAATGCTATTGAGCCTCGCGACCGCATCAGGAGAAACAAAAGCTCGAGAAGCGAGGATGTTACGGCGAACGCCGCCCTCCTCGTCCAAAATATCCCAGCCAAATTCTTCCGCGAGGGCATTGACGATATCGGAGCCTGGCACATACAGCGATTTGGCAAGCTCGTCCAGATCGATAAGCATGGCGCCATGAGATTCGAGATAGCGGCAGGCAGTCGACTTACCCGAAGCAATATTGCCCAAGACAAAAACGGTAAACATCAAGTCCTCCCTAACGCCAATGGGAGTTATTATCGCGCAAATACAAAAGAAGGACTCAAAATACAGCCAAACAGTAAGACAAGCTAAAAGAAGGCGAGTTCTTGTATTACAGCTCTCTATAAAACGCAAAAAAAGGGGGAGGCCGCGAGACCTCCCCCTTCTTCAAGTCATCAGACGGCTCGGTGCCGTCCACCGGTCAGCGGCGCCCTGGCCTCCCACGGGCTGGCC
>CALJDJ010000056.1 GCA_938023705.1 uncultured Collinsella sp. | reverse complement strand
TCCGTCACCTTCATTACTCCAACGACGAATTCTAGGCGGTGTCCCCTCCCTTTCAGGAAAGGGAGGAGGCGGGGCATTCCCCGCCTCTTACACCACATCTCTGCGCGCTACGCGCTGCGGGGCTTCCTCTGTCCTGCGGAATGTTCTGAAAAGTAACGCCAGGGCGGGCCCGGACGATAACAACCGACTACAGGTCGATGTGCGATTCCTTGATCGGGAACGGCTCGGCGAAGTGGCAGGCGCAGCAGTGGCCCGGGGCAACTTCCTTAAACTCAGGAAGCTTCTCGGAGCAGATGCCCTGCGCGATCGGGCAGCGCGTGTGGAAACGGCAACCGGTCGGCGGATCCAGCGGCGACGGCGGATCGCCAGCGAGGATGATGCGCTTGCGGGTCTTCTGGATATCAGGATCGGGAACCGGCACGGCAGACAGCAGCGACTGCGTGTACGGATGGTGAGGCTCGCTATAGAGCGTTTTCCAGTCCGAAACCTCGACCATCTTACCCAGATACATAACGGCAACGCGATCGGAGATGTGCTGCACGACGGAAAGGTCGTGGGCAATAAACAGATACGCCGTACCGAACTTGTCCTGCAGTTCCTTGAGCAGGTTCAGAACCTGGGCCTGAATGGAAACATCCAGAGCGGAAACGGGCTCGTCGCAGATGATCAGCTTGGGCTTCAGAGCGAACGCGCGGGCGATGCCGACACGCTGACGCTGACCGCCCGAGAACTCGTGCGGATAGCGGTTGATGTGCTCGGGGTTCAGGCCGACGACGTCCAGCAGCTCGCGGACGCGCTCAATGCGCTCCTCCTTGGTACCCACGCCATGAATGGTCATGGGCTCGGAGACGATCTCGCCAATGGTCATACGAGGATTGAGCGAAGCATAGGGGTCCTGGAAGATGAACTGCATCTCGCGACGCATGTCCTTAATCTCATGCTTGCTCATCTCGGCAACATCTTTGCCCTGGAAGAACACTTTGCCGGCCGTCGGCTTGGTCAGGCGCATGATGGTGCGGCCCGTGGTGGACTTACCGCAACCAGACTCGCCGACCAGGCCAAAGGTCTCGCCCGGATAAATCTCGAATGAAATGTCATTCACAGCAGAGACGACACGCTTAGAGAAGCGCTTGGCGAACATGCCGGACTCAGCGGGAAACTCCTTAGAGAGGTGCTCGACCTTCAGCAGCGGAGTACGCTCGTTGGTATCTGCCATTACGCCTCGCCTCCCTTCTTGGAATCCTTGCGCGTACGGGACGTCTCAGGAGCGTTCTTGAGGAACTCGGGGTCACCGGAGTAGTGGCACGCAGAGTAATGACCAGACTCGGTGACAACGCGCTCGGGGCGCTGCTTGCGGCACTTGTCCGTCGCATAGGGGCAACGAGGAGAGAAAACGCAACCCTCAGGCAAGTTCATGAGCGAAGGCGGGTTGCCGTGAATCGGCGTAAGAGGCTTCTTCTCATCGATGGCCTGTTCCGGGATGGAGCGGATAAGGCCCCAGGTGTAGGGGTGGCGGCTCTCGTAGAAGATTTCCTCAGCAGTACCGAACTCGACAGGACGGCCGGCGTACATAACCATGATCTTATCGGCCATATCGGCGACGACGCCCAGGTCATGGGTAATCATGATGATGGCGTTGCCGTTCTTCTCCTGCATTTCCTGCATAAGCTCAATAATCTGAGCCTGAATGGTAACGTCCAGGGCAGTCGTGGGCTCGTCGGCAATCAGAATATCGGGATCGCAGGCAAGGGCCATAGCAATCATGACACGCTGACGCATACCGCCCGAGAACTGGTGCGGATACTCATTGACGCGCTTCTCGGGCTCGGGAATGCCAACGAGGTCCAAAAGCTCGGTGGCGCGCTTGAGCGCCTCCTGCTTGGAGTAACCACGGTGCAGACGAAGGCCCTCACCCACCTGCTTGCCGATCTTATAGACCGGGTTCAAGGAGGTCATAGGATCCTGGAAGATCATCGCGATGTCGTTACCGCGGATGTGCTGCATCTCTTCCTCGGTCATCTCGAGGATAGAACGACCGCGATAGCGAACGTCGCCGCCCTCAATCTTTCCCGGAGGCATCGAGATGAGACCCATGATGGTCATGGCGGTCACGGATTTACCAGAGCCGGACTCACCGACGACACCCAGGGTCTCACCGCGATCGAGCGTGTAGGACACACCATCGACGGCGCGAACCACGCCATCCTCGGTGTGGAAATACATCTTAAGGTCATCGACCTCGAGCAGATGCTGGCCCTCGGGAACCGGCTGGTCCTTCAGGTCCACATAGTTCTTGTTCTTCTTCATCCTTATGCGTCCTTCATCTTGACGTCGAGGGCGTCGCGCAGACCGTCACCAAGTAGGGTAAAGGCGAGCACCGTCGAGAGAATTGCCAGACCGGGCATGATCATCATCCAGGGAGCAGTCAGAAGATACTGCTGGCCATCCTGAATCATGGAGCCCCACGAAGGCGTGGGCGGGATAACGCCCATGCCGAGGAAGGACAGAGCGGACTCGGTCAGAATAGCGCCACCAATGTTCATGGTCGCATAGACCACGATAGAAGCAACGGAGTTCGGGAAGATATGGCGCATAACGATACGCGCATCGGATGCACCCATAGCGCGAGCGGCGTCAACATAATCGTTCTCTTTGACCGTTAGGATCGCAGATCGGAAGACACGGGCAATCGAGGGCCAGCCGAGAATGCCGATGGCGATAAAGACATTCTGAAGACCACGACCGATAACGGCAATCATGGCAACAACGAACAGCACGTACGGGAACGCCAGGAAGATGTCCGCACAGCGCATGATGATCGTATCCCAGATGCCGCCATAGAAACCGGCCAGGGCGCCCATGACCAGACCGATCACCGTAGAGATGGCGGTGGCCATAATACCGACGGAAAGCGAAACGCGTGCACCGTAGATAACACGGACGAGAATGTCACGACCAAGAGAGTCGGTGCCAAACGGGTGCTCGGCACACGGAGCCAGCAGCGAAGTCTCGGCCATGGTGGTCGAGTCAGAAGCCGTAGGAGAGCCGAGCCAGGGCTTAGCCCACAGATCGGCGGTCAGGGCGACCACAACAACGATGATGATCCAGCAGACACCGATAACGGCGAGCTTGTTCTTACGAAGACGCTTAAAAGCGTCGCCCCACAGCGTGCGGGACTTGGCGGGAGCAGATGCGGCCTTGGTGGCGGTAGCCTGCTCCTGAGACTGAGAATCAGTTTCCTGCATGAGACGTACCTCCCTTAGGCCTTATCCGACGGACCGCCAAGGCGGATGCGCGGGTCGAGGAATGCATAGCTAATATCGACGAGCAGGTTGATCACCATAACGACGACAACAATGAGCGTAACGCCGCCCATAACGATGGGCCAGTCGCGCATGCTAATGGCGCGGTAGACCTCGAAGCCGATGCCGGGCCAGTTAAAGACCGTCTCGGTCAGGATGGCGCCCGAAAGCATGCCGCCGAAGTCGACACCAATATAGGTAACGACGGGGATGAGTGCATTCTTAAGCGCATGCTTGATGATGATCGCGCGATTGGAGAGACCCTTGGCCTTTGCCGTACGGATGTAATCTTGGTTCATGACGTCAAGCAGCTGCGAACGCATAATGCGGGCAGCATAAGCGGTCGAAACCGAAGCCAGCGTAATGGTCGGAAGCACATAGTGCATCCAATCCTGATACTGAGAGCTGGAACCGCCGGCACCCGAGATCGGCATGGAGAATGCACCGCCCGTGGCGTCCTTGAGAATGACGCCAAAGAACAGCTGCAGCAACATACCGAGCCAGAAGGCCGGGACGGCAACGAGAATCGACGTGGTGAGCGTTACCAAAATATCCCAGAAGGAATAACGCTTAACCGCCGAAATGATACCCGCACCGATACCCATGATTGCCTCGAGCACGATGGCGCACGCGGCAAGTTTGACCGTATACGGATACTTCTGGGCAAAGATTTCCGTAACCGGCAGCTTGCGCTGGTACGAATTGCCCAGATCGCCATGAAGCAGGCCGTTCATGTAATACAAGTAACGGTCCACGAGCGACGTTTGAACGGGGTCGCCGTTCTCGTCAAGGATCGCGTTGCCGCCCTCGTCCGTCTGGACCAGGTGATAGCGAACGCGAAGCTGAAGCTCCACCTCGGGGGACAGAGCCTTGTCTCCACCGATCAGCTTGATCGGATCTCCCGGCACGATATTCTGGAGGGCGAACAGAATCAGCGTAACGCCCAAAAACACCGGGATGAACTGAAGCACACGTTTAACGATGTACTTACCCATACCACTCCCCTATCTAGGGATTAACCTAAATGGGATGCCGATCGCCAGACCGGCATCCCAAAATTACCATCAGCCAGTTTACCCCAGGTTAGGGAGAACTGTATGTTTCCCATGAGGTCTACGTAAATACTTGACCCTCACGGAAGCTGCAAAACCCTTAGGCGAGCTCGGCGGTACCCAGATCGGCGTGCTTCTGCGGATCAACATAGAGATGCTTGACGCGGTCAGAGCCAGCGATGGTGTGCGTGTAGAACATCACCGGGATAACCGGGCAGTCAGCAGCGACCATGGCGTCGGCCTCCCTCATCTTGGCGATGCGCTCCTCGTCATCAACCGTGGTGCGGGCCTCGTCGACCTTGGCATCGAACTCGGGGTTGCTGTAACCGGAGCGGTTGTCGCCACCGAGGGAGTCGGAGTGGAACAGCGGGTACAGGAAGTTGTCCATGATCGGGTAATCGGCGATCCAGCCCAGACGGCCGAACTGATAGTTGAAGTTCTGATACTGCTCGAGCAGGGCAGACCACTCAGGGGTATCGGAGACAGCGGTAACGCCAACCTTGGCGAGGTCGCCGATGATGGACTCCATGATCTCCTTGTGGCCACCGTCCTGGTTGTAGGAAAGGGTCACGCTAATGCCACGATCGCCGTTAGCGCCAGCGGGAGCGACCTTGTCGAGGTACTCGTTAGCCTTGTCGACGTCATAGGCGCAGAACTCCCATGCGCCCTCCTTGTAGCCGGCGATTCCCGGAGGAACAATGCCGTCGGCGGGGGGACGGGTACCCTTGAAGATGGTCTTGCAGATGGCCTCACGGTTGATGGCCAGGGAGATGCCCTTGCGCAGGTCGGCGTTATTGAACGGCTCGGCCGTGGTGTTGCAGGTCAGATAGTACGTGGAAGGCTCGGCACCGAGCAGCATATGCTCGCCGTCACCCATGGTGTAGCCGTCCTTGGACTCGCCACGGTCCTTCTTGGCGGCGTCGATCTGAGCAACGGGAACGTCGCAGACATCGAGGTTACCGGCCTGGAACTCCTTGTAAGCGGTCTCCATGTCCTTGATGACCTGGAAGTGGATGCCATCGATCTTGGCCTTGTCGCCATAGTAATCGTCAAACTTCTTGAGGTTGATCTCCTGGCCATCCTCCCACTTACCGTCCATCATGAACGGGCCGTTACCGACCGGGGCAAGGTAGAAGCTCTTGACATCGGACTCGGCGCACTCGGGAACCGGGGACAGAGCCGGGTGAGAGGCGACGAAGGGGAAGTCGGCGTAAGCGGAAGACAGCTTGACGACGAGGGTCTCATCGTCGGGGCAAGTAACACCGCTGAGCTCGGTAGCGTTGCCGGCAAGCAGATCGTCATAGCCCTCAACCATGGAAAGGTGATAGGAGACCTCGGAAGGACCATACTCGGTGGCGATGGCCGACTTGGTGTTGACCAGGCGCTCCCAACCGAGCTTGAAGGACTTGGAGGTAACGTCGTCACCGTTGTGGAACTTAGCCTTCTTGATCTTGAAGGTGAACTCGGTGGCGTCGTCGTTAGCCTCAAAGGACTCGCAAGCCAGCGGAACGATCTCGCCCTTCTCGGGGTCGTACTCCGTCAGAGCGTCGAAGAGCTGGTACTCGACCTGAGTGCCCTGATCCTCCTGGACGTTGTAGGGGTCGATGCAGACCGGGTTGTTGATGTAGAAGTTCAGCGTCGAACCGGAGTCAGATCCGGAAGCGTCGCCGCCCTTCTTGCCGCACGCGGCAAGAAAAGCCATGGAGCTCGCAGCGAGGGTGCCGCCAACAAAGGCGCGACGACCCATAACGGGCTGGTGGAACATAGAATCAGCCATGCCATCCTCCTTATGAGATAGGACAAAGTGAATTCGGCCGGGCAACGTCGAGACAGCCCGATCGAACCATTCAAACGCGGTCCGCCGTTATGGCTGGTTATGCAGTGCGGACCAACGTTTCGCAATACAGTAGCGCATTTTATGCACAATATGGCGCTAATTCCGGTTAACGGTCGAGAATTTCTTTAGTTAGGCGAAGTATGTGGGGATATTTTGACTCTATTACAAGTCTGTAAACAAAAAGAGCCCCGCACATGCGGGACCCTTTACAAACGTATATACGCCGATGCTTAGTAGCCGACGATGCCCTGCGGGAAGAAGAACATGCACAGAACGACACACACAGCAAAAACGACGGCCATAATTACCGTCAGGCGATCGAGGTTCTGCTCCATGACGCCCGTGGCAGAGCTGGAGTTATACAGCGAGCTAGCGATCATATCCGAAACGCCGGTGCCCTTACCGGAGTGCATCAGGACGAGAATCGTCAGCGCCACGGCAGAAACAGCCCAAACGACAAACAGAAGAATCTGAAACGGACCCATAGATAAGCTCCTTAATAGAACAATTCAAACTCCAGTACTGTACCACAACCTCCAACACTCCCCCACCTGCCATTTAGGGACGGGGTAGAAATGGCAGAAATACCAAAAAGGGGGTTGCCCGAATTTGGGCAACCCCCTCGCATGAAAACGCTTGGAGTTTTCACTTAGGCCTCGGTGGCGAGCACGCGGCCCGTCATCTCGGCGGAAGGCTCAATACCAGCCATGGTGAGCATGGTCGGAGCGATATCGGAGAGACGGCCGTCCTCGATACCGGTGAGCTGTGCCTTCTCATTAACGATGATGAACGGCACGCGGTTGGTGGTATGGGCCGTAAACGGATGCTTGGAACCGTCGGAAGCAACGTCAAACATGTGATCAGCGTTGCCGTGGTCGGCGGTAATCAGCGCAAAGCCGCCCTTAGCGAGAATCGCCGGGACAACCTTGGACAGGGCATCGTCAACAGCCTCGACGGCCTTAACGGCGGCGTCGAAGACACCGGTGTGACCAACCATGTCGCAGTTCGCGAAGTTCACGATGTAGAAATCAGCGCGATCCTCGTTGATGGCGGCGACGAGCTTCTCGGTAACCTCGGGAGCGCTCATCTCGGGCTGCAGATCGTAGGTAGCAACCTTAGGGGAAGCGACGAGCACGCGCTCCTCGCCCTCCTTGGGCTCCTCGATGCCGCCGTTGAGGAAGAACGTCACGTGGGCGTACTTCTCGGTCTCGGCGGTGTGCAGCTGCTTCAGGCCATTGGCGGCGATAACGTCGGCCAGGACGTTCTCGGGGAATGTCTTGGGGAAGGCGACCTCGACGTCAAACGTCGGATCGTACTCGGTCATCGTCACAAAGTGCGAAAGCTTGATCTGCTCGCGCTCAAAGCCGTCGAACTCCTTGTCCGTGAACACGCGGGTCATCTGACGAGCGCGGTCGGGACGGAAGTTGAAGAAGATGGCCGCATCGCCCTCGTGAATGCCCTCGTTGTGGGCAGCGAAGGGCTCGACGAACTCGTCGCCGCGCGGATCCTTCTCATAGTAGGCCTTGATACCGGCAACGGGGTCGGTATCGGCATCGGACGCATTGACCATGACGTCGTAGGCACGCTGGATGCGCTCCCAACGGTTGTCGCGGTCCATGGCCCAATAGCGGCCCGAAACGGTAGCGACGCGAGCGTCGCAACCGGTCTCCTCGGAGATCTTAGCCAGGAAGGCGCAGAACTCGCTCATGTAGCCGGCACCGGACTGCGGGTCAACGTCGCGGCCATCCATGAAGGCGTGGACGCGAACGGTCTTGACGCCATGCTGGGCAGCCATCTTGACCAGGGCCTCGACATGGTTCATGTGAGAATGAACGCCGCCGGGGCTCATAAGGCCCATGAGGTGCAGGGTCTTGCCCTCGGCCTTGACATCGTCCATAGCCTTAACGAAGACCTCGTTCTTGGCGATGGAGCCGTCCTTGATAGCGTTATTGATGCGCGAAAGCTCCTGGAACACGATGCGGCCGGCACCGATGTTGAGGTGGCCTACCTCGGAGTTGCCCATCTGACCGTCGGGAAGGCCCACGTCCTCGCCTGAAGCGCCGAGCGTGGTGTGGGGATACTTCTCGTACAGGCTATCAAGGAAGGGCGTCTTGGCAGCGGCGACGGCGTTCTCGCCATCAGCCGGAGCAAGGCCGCAACCATCCATGATGATCAAAAGTGCAGGAAGATGACGCTGTGCCATATGTCCTACTCGCCTGCCTTAACGACCATAGAGGCGAAGTCGGCAGCCTTGAGCGAAGCGCCGCCCACGAGGGCGCCGTCAACGTCGGGCTTGGCGACGAGCTCGGCAATGTTGCCGGGCTTAGCGGAACCGCCGTAGAGAACGCGGATGCCGTTAGCGAGCTCCTCGCCGAACATCTCCTTGAGGGTCTCACGGATAGCGCCGCAGACCTCCTGAGCGTCCTCGGCGGTAGCGGTCTTGCCGGTGCCGATAGCCCAGATGGGCTCGTAGGCGACGACGACCTGCTTGGGGCAGGTGATCTCAAGACCAGCAAGGCCAGCCTTGACCTGGTTCACGACGTGCTCGACATAGGTGCCAGCCTCGCGGACCTCGAGGGACTCGCCGCAGCAGAAGACGGGAACAAGACCGGCGGCAACGAGGGCCTTGGCCTTCTTGTTCTGGTCCTCGTCGGTCTCGTGGAAGTAGTCGCGACGCTCGGAGTGACCGATGATGCAGTAGGTGCAGCCAGCGGACTTGAGCATGTCGCAAGAGGACTCACCGGTGAAGGCACCCTTGGCCTCCCAGTACACGTTCTGTGCACCGAGGGCGATGGGGGCAGCCTGAATGCGGTCATGAACCGTGGTGATGTCAATGGTCGGAGGGCAGACGAGCACCTCGACGCCAGCCGGAACCTCGGGCAGAGCCTGAGCCAGCTCGTCGGCGAGCTTGGCGGCCTCGGCGACGTCGTTGTTCATCTTCCAGTTACCAGCGATAAGAAGGGTGCGATTAGGCATCGAGAAGCGCCTCCACTCCGGGCAGGGCCTTACCCTCGACGAGCTCCATGGAAGCGCCACCACCGGTGGAGATCCAGCTCATCTTGTCGGCCAGGTTGAACTTGTTGACAGCCGCGACAGAGTCACCACCGCCGATGATCGAGGTGCAGTCGGCCTCGGCGACGGCCTCGGCGATAGCCTGGGTGCCGTGAGCGAAGTTGTCGAACTCGAAGACGCCCATGGGGCCGTTCCAGAACACGGTCTTGGCGCCCTTGACGGCCTCGGCGTAGAGCTCCTCGGTCTTGGGGCCGATGTCCATGCCCTCACGATCGTCGGGGATAGCGTCGGAAGCGACAACCTCGGGGACAGCGTCCTCGCCAAAGTGATCGGCAACGCGGTTGTCGATGGGGAGCAGGATCTTGACGCCCTTTTCCTCGGCCTTCTTGAGCATCTCGCCGGCGCGCTCGACCCAGTCCTCTTCCTTGAGGGACTGACCGACGGTCAGGCCCTGAGCCAGGAAGAAGGTGTAGGCCATGCCGCCACCGATGATCAGGGTGTCAGCGGAGTCGATGAGGTGATCGAGAACGCCGATCTTGGAAGAAACCTTGGAACCGCCGACGATAGCGACGAAGGGGCGCTCGGGCTCGGCGAAGATGCCGGTCAGCGTGTCGACCTCCTTCTCGAGCAGGAAGCCGGCGACGGCAGGCAGGTAAGCGGCGGGGCCCACGACGGAACCCTGGGCGCGGTGAGCGGTGCCGAAGGCATCGAGAACGAAGACGTCACCATAGGAAGCGAGCTTCTTGGCGATCTCGGGATCGTTCTTCTTCTCACGCTTGTCGAAACGGACGTTCTCGAGAACGAGGACCTTGCCCGGCTCGACGGCGGCGACAGCCTCAGCAGCCTTCTCGCCGTAGGTGTCGGCGACAAAGGCAACATCGAGACCAGAGAGCTCAGCGAGCTTCTTGGCGACAGGCTCAAGGGAGAGCTCAGGCTGGAAGCCGGTGCCCTCGGGACGGCCGAGGTGGCTCATGAGGATGACGCGAGCGTTGTGCTCAACGAGATAGTTGATGGTGGGCAGGGCAGCCTTGATACGGGTGGTGTCGCCAACGACGCCATCCTTGATAGGCACGTTGAAGTCAACGCGGACGAGAACGCGCTTGCCGTCGACATCGATGTCGCGGACGGTCTTCTTGGTAAAGGCCATGTTTGCTTCTACCTTTCGTACGTGTCTGCCTCCCATTACGGCAGACGATTTCCTATAAAAAGGGCGCGACCCTAGGGTGTAAGCCCTATAAGGCCGCGCCCTTCTTTAGACGCTCAACGAGCTATTCGCTAAAAGCTAAATTAAGCAACGAACTTCTCGAAGTACTTGATGGTGCGGACCATCTGAGAGGTGTAAGAGTTCTCGTTGTCGTACCAAGAGGTGACCTGAACGAGGGTCTGGCCGTTGCCGAGGTCAGAGCACATGGTCTGAGTGGCGTCGAAGATGGAGCCGTGGGTCTCGCCGATGATGTCGGTGGAGACGATGTCGTCCTCGTTGTAACCGAAGGTCTCGGAGATGGTGGCAGCGTAGGCCTTCATAGCGGCGTTAACCTCGTCGACGGTGACCTTCTTGTCAACGACAGCGTAGAGGTTGGTGATGGAGCCGGTCGGCGTCGGGACGCGCTGGGCGGCACCGATGAGCTTACCGTTGAGCTCGGGGAGAACCAGGCCGATAGCCTTAGCAGCACCGGTGGTGTTGGGGACGATGTTGACGGCGCAGGCGCGGCTACGACGCTTGTTGCCCTTGCGCTGCGGGCCGTCGAGCGGCATCTGGTCGCCGGTCCAGGCGTGAATGGTGGTCATAATGCCGGACACGATGGGAGCGAAGTCGTTCAGACCCTTGGCCATCGGGGCGAGGCAGTTGGTGGTGCAGGAAGCGGCGGAGATGATGTTGTCCTCAGCGGTCAGCGTCTCGTGGTTGACGTTGTACACGATGGTGGGCAGATCGCTGCCAGCCGGAGCGGAGATGACGACCTTCTTGGCGCCAGCGTTGATGTGGGCCTGAGCCTTAGCCTTGCTGGTGTAGAAGCCGGTGCACTCGAGAACGACGTCGACGTCGAGGTCGCCCCAAGGCAGGTTGTTGGCGTCGGCCTCCTTGTAGATCTTGATCTCCTTGCCGTCAACGGTGATGGAATCCTCGCCAGCAACGACCTCGTGATCGCGAGCGTAGTTGCCCTGCGTGGAGTCGTACTTCAGCAGGTAAGCGAGCATATCGGGAGAGGTGAGGTCGTTGATAGCGACGATCTCGGAGCCCTCATGACCGAACATCTGACGGAAAGCCAGACGACCGATGCGACCGAAGCCGTTAATAGCAACCTTTACTGCCATTGTGTCTCCTTTCGTAAGGCCCCCGCGAGCTACAGCGCCCGCCGTTGAGGCCCACAAACTAACCACTCGCCTAATATACCTTTTTTTTGACTTGAATTTCACGAGAATGCTCGAAATTGAAAATCAAATTTACGTTAAAACGTTTTAAAGAGTAAAACAGCAGTTCAATCCCTATATAAGCAGTTTCGCTCAACTACCTGTTTGCTTCAATGAGCTTTTCAAGCCTCAAAACTCGATGGTAGAGGGCCGACTTCGACAAGGGAGGGTCAGCCATCTCCCCCAGATCGCGCAGTGACAGATCGGGATAGCGCTCGCGCAGGTCGCAAAAGACTGCTAAGGCGTCCGGAAGCGTGTCGCGTAAACCCCGCTGTTCGAGCTCATCGATCAACGCAAGCTGATGCTGGGCGGCACCCGCACTTCTGGTCTGATTGGCCAGCTCGGCATTCACGCGACGGTTTACGTCGTTTTTAACCAATTTGACCGCGCGCGCTTCCTCAATCTCGGCAACGCTGCGCTTGGCTCCGACCAGCTTCAGGAGCTGCTCGATCTCCTCGGCGCTCTTAATGTACACGGCATAGGACCCGCGCCGTGCGTTGACGCGCGCATGGACCCCAATCTGCTCCAGCAGATCGCAGAGCCCCTTGGCATATTGCTCGCCCTGCACCGCGATCTCCAAATGAAAGTCGCCGCGGGGATCGGCCACGAAACCGCCGGCGATGAGCGCGCCGCGGATGTAGGCAAGTCTGCAGCAGGGACGGGCAACGATGTGCCGGGGAACACCGGCGACGAGCCCTCCCCTGCGGTCCAGAATGCCCAGCAGCACCAGAGCCTTGTCCAGGTCGGGTTGATCGGGCAGGGTAATGAGATAGTTACGGACCTTATGCAAGACCGATTTACGAACGGTGAATTCCGTTTTGAGCTTAAGGATACGATGCGTCAGCGTGATCATCGTGCGCGCGACGGCGCCCGTCTCGGTCGCGACCGTCAAACGATACCGCCCGGAGCCGGCCAGCGAAAGTGTACCGCTCACACGCGTCAGGGCGGCAAGCGTCGACAAATCGCAGTATTCACATTCGGGTTCGCAGCGCGCGAGCTCGTCACGCACCTCGGCGGTAAACGACATGCAGGCCTATGCTTTCGTGTTCGCGCGCGACAAGTCGCGATGGGAAATGCTCACGTGATACTGGGCGCCTTCCAAATAACGCGCCGTGGCCTCGGCGATGGCAACGCTGCGGTGTTGACCGCCCGTGCAACCGATGGCGATAGAAAGCTGCGGCTTGCCCTCCGCGATATAGCCGGGCATGACCGTATCGAGCAGCTGCGTCCAGGCCTTCCAGAACTCCTGGGTCTTGGGATGGTCCAGAACAAAGTCGGAGACTTTCTTATCGAGACCGGTCATGGTGCGCATCTCGGGATCGTAGAACGGATTGGGCAGGAAGCGAACGTCGATCATAATGTCCGCCTCGACGGGCATACCGTGCTTAAAGCCAAACGAGAACACGTGAACGTCCATGAGCTGCTGGTCGGACAACTCGGAGAACGCCATGCGCAATTTATTACGCAGGGCAGAGGTGCGCAGACGGCTCGTGTCGATGATCATATCGGCTCGATCGCGCACACCCCGCAGCTGCAGACGCTCCCGCTGAATCGCATCGGCCGTAGTCTCCCCCGGCTTGGCAATGGGATGGCGGCGGCGGTTTTCGCTATAACGACGGATCAGCACCTCGTCAGAGGCCTCGAGAAAAACGATGTCGCAGCTCATCTCGCGCTCCTCGAGTGCGGCAACGGCATCGAGCAGCTCATCGAACAAGCCCTGGCTGCGCAGGTCGCAGGTGACGGCAAGGTGCCTACCCACGCCCGTATTGATGCCAACGAGCTCGGCAAGCTGGGCAATCAGACGCGGAGGCAGGTTATCAATGCAAAAATAGCCCATATCCTCGAACACGTGCATGGCCTGTGTGCGGCCCGATCCGGACATTCCGGTGATGATGACGATATCGGGGATGCGCTCCGAGCGCTCCGCCGCATCCATGGCATCTCCCTTTTGCATGTGTGCCTCCTAAAAACAAGCGCGGGACCCAGCAACCCGGATCCCGCGCGGTCAATTGCCTATATTGAGTATACCGCCCCGAGCGGATACGAGGCCTGTCTTACGCCTCAAGCGCAGCCTTGAACCAACTCGTAATACTCGTGGGGTGCGTGATGGCGGTGCCGACGACAACGGCCCAGGCGCCCGCATCGATCGCGGCGCGAGCCTCCTCGGGCGTGTGAACGCGGCCCTCGCAGATGATGGGAAGACCGGGAAATTCCTCGGTCGCCTGACGCAGGAGCGGCAGATCGGGGCCATCGGCCATGGTGCAGTCGATGGCGGCGACACCATGAGAAAGCGTGGTGGATACAAGGTCGAAGCCCATATCAACCGCACGGCGAATGTCCTCGATGGTGGCACAATCCGCCATCAGGAGCACACCCTCCTCGTGCAGCGGACGGAAGGTGTCCTCGACGGTCTTGCCATCGGGACGCGGACGATCGGTGGCATCGATCGCCACGATATCGGCACCCGCGGCAACGCAGGCGCGAGCGTGACGCAGCGTCGGCGTGATGTAAACGCCCTCGTGCCCATCCTTCCACAGGCCGATAACAGGAACCTCACAGCGACCCTTAATGGCGGCAATGTCGGCAAGGCCCTGACAGCGAATGGCGGCGGCGCCGCCAAGCTCGCAAGCGCGAGACATTTGAGCCATGGTCTCGGGCGTACGAAGCGGCTCGCCCATATACGCCTGAACGCTCACGACGAGCTTGCCCTTCAGGGATTGAATCAAAGGATCGACGGTCATAAGGCTGCAACCTTTCTCAGAACAGCCTCCCGAGGCGTGTTGTCTCGGGAGGCTCCTACAGCAGATACGTTTACTTCAACGAGGCAAGAAGATGCTCAGCGGCACCGATGAGCGGAGCATCGCCCTCCAGAGAACCGATGAGGATCGGCGTGTCCTGAAGCGGATCGAGCGCCTGGCTGGCATAGCCCTCGTGCACCGAATCCTTCCACGTCTGCGAACGCCAATCGGGACCTTGGTGAATCACGCCGCCCGAAAGCACGATAACCTCAGGGTCCAGGATGTTAGCGAGCGAGCCCAAGCTGGCACCCAACGCAAAGCCGGCATCATGGATGACCTCGGTCGCCTTTGCGTCGCCTGCACGGCACAGGTCGTTCACATCGCGACCGACCGAAGGACGGCTGGGGTCGACACGGCCAAAGCGCTCATCGTACATACGACCAATGGAAGTGCCCGAAGCAACCGACTCCAGATGGCCGGAACGCCCGCAGGCGCAGGGAATGCCGGCGGCAGCCGAGCACTCGATGTGGCCCATATGGCCAGCAGCACCATGGAAGCCCTGCATCACGCGGCCGTTCTCGACATATGCGCCGCCGATGCCCGTACCGATGCCAAGACACAAGACGGAGAACTTGCCCTTGCCGACGCCCCAGTGGGCCTCGCCCAGAGCATGAGCTTGCACGTCGCCTACAACGGCAACGGGAAGACCGAGATCCTCGCGCAGACGCGGCCCCAACTGAACGCCGGACCAGCCGGGCATGATCTCATTGGCATACGCGATGGCGCCCGTCTTGGGATCGACGACGCCGGCGGCACCGATACCGACGCCAAGGACCTCGACATCGGGATTCGCCTCGAGAGCAGCCTTGATGGACGCCTCGATACGCTGGAAGACGGCCTCGCCGCCCTCTTGGGCCTCGGTGGGAACCTCGGCCTCAAAAACGGGATGGGGCACACTACCGTCAGCCGGGTACTCCATGATGGCAGTCGCGATCTTAGTTCCGCCGATATCGACAGAACAGACGTACTTGTTCTCCATGTCGCTCTCCTTCGGAGATAAAAAACAACTATAGGAAATGCGCCGTCAGGCTAGCCGTCACAGCGCAGTAAAGGTTTTCCTGGTGCCCAAGATCGCCGAGAAACCGTGTGGCCATTGACCTAATAGTCATGGCCACACGGTTGAACGGCGAGGTCGGGTGCCTGGGAAAGCTTTACAGGAGGCCGTTGTCCTGGAGGACCTTCCTAATAGCCTCGACGTTCTCGCCGGTCATGGCCTTCACCGGGCGCGGCATGGTCGGGCTGTCGAAGATACCCATGAGGTTCATAGCGGTCTTGAAGGCGCCGACGCCACCGGCATAGCCCTGGACGCCCGAGGTGACATCCCAGATGTGCGAAATCTCATTGAGGCGATCCTGCTCGGCCTTGACGGTAGCCCAGTCACCAGCCTGAGCGGCCTTCCACTGACGAACGTAGCCCTCGGGCTCAACGTTGGCGAGACCCGGGACAGAGCCGTCGGCGCCACCGAGGTAAGCGCCGTCGACAACAACCTCGTGGCCGGTGAGGATGCTCATCGGATGGCCGTTCTTCTCGTTCTCCTGAACGAGGTAGCGGAACGAGATGTCATCACCCGAGGAATCCTTGACGCCAGCAAGGACGCCCTCGGCGCCGAGCTTGGCAAGGAGCTTCCAGGGGAGCTTGGTGTGAACGCAGACGGGGATATCATAGGCAAAGATGGGCAGGTCAAGCTCCTCGTGCAGGATGCGGAAGTGCTCCTCGACCTCGGTCATGCCCTGCAGGGCATAGAACGGGCAGGTGGCGACGAGGGCATCGGCGCCCAGCTCCTGAGCGACCTTGCCGTGCTCAATCATGCGCTCGGTCTCGGTATCGATGATGCCGACCAGAACAGGCACGCGGTGGTCGACGATGCGGACGGCCTCGGCGATGATCTGGCGACGACGCTCGTCGGTGGAGAAAACGACCTCACCCGAAGAGCCCAAGAAGAACAGGCCATCGACGCCGGCATCGATCATGCGGTTGATGCTGCGCTCAAAGGAGGCAACATCGAGCTGGTGATCTTCGGTATCGGGAACAACGACGGGAGGGATAACGCCGGTGAATTTCTGAGTTGCCACAAGAATCTCCTTAGTTGTCTGGCGGGCGGCCCTATGCCACCCACTCTTGTTGGCAGTGTCCAGGCCGTCTAGGCCAAAGAACACGAGTGGAACGTTTGGTTAAAAAAGTCTACGACTTCGTTTTCGAACGCATTGATGCGCTCGTGAGCGTATTTTGCATAGATGATATGCCTCCGGTCACACTCAAGACCGTTGAATACGGCAAACTGATCCTTGGGATCGCTCACGGTATCCATAAGCGATGTGCCCATGAGCACCGATCCGCGCACCCGAGACGACAGCACCTCGAGGCCGCCAGGAAGCGGATTGGCAACCGCCGTGCGGGCGAGGCCCCGCTCGTCCAGAGCAGAAACCGCCAGCGCGACTCCGCCGCCAAGACCCTCGCCCCATGCAAAGATGCGGTCGGGGTCCATGCCATCAAGATTGCGCGCGACCTCCGCCAACGCGCAGCCCCAACGGACGCGCCTGACAAAAGCAGGCGAGGTAATCCCCTGCCGCAGATCGCTGGGTCCAATCGCCTCATCGTCCAGCGCAAGCACGGCATATCCCATGGCCGCAAACCTCGTCATGTGATGCCATCCCCGCACGGGTCGGTCGATGTCGTGAAACATCAGACATAGCGGCACAAGCTCGGATGCTCGGGCGCGACCGGCAGGCTCGATCAAACGTGCGTGGACCACATCGCCACCAAGCTCAAAGGAAACCTCGGAGTAGCGGGCATACGGATTGGCGAAATCGATCGCCGTAATGGCCAGGCCTTGAATCTCAAGATTCATAGCACATGTCTCCAAATCAGAAACATCTGCCTGAACATCACCGTGCCAGTCCCGATATTCAGAGAGCCTTGACGAAACCGTCCCGGGAATCCCCACAAGGTCGGGGACAATCAGCTCGCCGACATTGCTCTCGCACTTAGACATGAGCCTCCCCTCCCTTGCAGAAAAACGGAATGATCAGATCGTCAAAATCCTGAATCTCCTCGTGGCCAAAGCCTTCAAAGAACTCATGACGCTTTTCACAGGTCAGGTTGTTATAGACCGCAAACTGCGTCGCTGGCGGACAGACGGTATCGGCTGTGCCGGTGCCAAACAGCACGGGGCATTTGACCATAGGGGCAAAGTTCTTGGAATCGAAGTACGCCAGCTTGGCATAGGCTTCGTCGATACGAGTCGAGTCCTCGTCAAACCAGCGAGACCAATAGCGCAGGCCCTCGTAGGCAATGTCGTCGGCATCCAAGTCCCAGACCAGGCGGAAATCCGACAGGAAGGGATAGAGGATGGCGGCGCGATTGATAAGCTCGCTGTTAAGTGCACAGGTCGCAATGCCCAAACCGCCGCCCTGCGACGCGCCGTTCACAAACACACGGGCAAGATTGATGCCCTCGAGCTCGCGAACGATGCGACACAGGATGCGAATATCTTGGTGCAAGCGGACATAGTAGAGGTTGGCCGGGTCGCCGTCGATACCGGCGACGATATGGCCCGCGACCGTTGTGCCCTCAAATCCACCAATGTCCTCGGAGGGACCTCCTTGACCGGGGCAGTCGAGGGCGATGAGTGCCATGCCCATGCCCGCAAACGACGCCTGCTCAAACCAGCTGCGGCTTGCACCCGGATATCCATGGAACTGAAGTACCAATGGCACGGGCTCGTCCGAGACGGGTTTAAGGTACTTGGCATGCAGGCGAGCGCCACACATGCCGGTATACCAGAGGTCGAAAAGCTGGCAGGTCACGGCATCTGTGACCGATGCCGTCTCGATCGCATAGTCAAGCCCGACCGCGTCGGCCTCGGCCATGCGATCCTTCCAAAAGAGATCGAAATCTGATGGACGGGGCATGGCGCCTCGATATTCACCAAATTGATGTTGTAGCTCCTGAGCACTTGGCATGGCTCGTGAACCCAACCTTTCGAAATCGCAACGGAGGTGCGCCCGGCAAGGGAACCGGGCGCACGGGAGGGAAAGCGAGGCTACTCGCCGAGCTTGGGATGCAGCAGCGACGGCGCAGCGCCGAGCAGCATCTTGGTGTAGGGGTCCTGGGGGTGCTGGAAGACCTGCTTGGCCTCGCCCTGCTCGACGATCTTGCCGCCATTCATAACGATGATGTCGTCAGAGATATAGCGGACCGTCTGGATGTCATGGCTGATGAACACCATGGCCAGGCCGAGCTCCTTCTTAAGGTCGGTCAGCAGGTTCAGAATCTGCGCGCGGACCGAAACGTCCAGAGCCGAGGTTGGCTCGTCGGCGATGATGGCATCGGGGTTCAGCGACAGGGCACGGGCAATTGCGACGCGCTGGCGCTGGCCGCCCGAAAGCTGGCCGGGAAGAACCTCGGCGGCGGAGCTGGGCAGACCGGTGAGCTCCAAGAGCTCCTTGACGCGCTTCTCCTGCTCGGCCTCGGTACCCAGGTTGTGGACGCGCATGGGGTCGAGCAGTTGCTCGCGAACGACCATGCGGGGGTTGAGTGCCGTGGCCGGGT
This sequence comes from uncultured Collinsella sp., assembly GCA_938023705.1. GTDB lineage: Bacteria > Actinomycetota > Coriobacteriia > Coriobacteriales > Coriobacteriaceae > Collinsella. The sequence goes on along the minus strand of CALJDJ010000056.1, from coordinate 18,779 downwards.
TCTGGAACACGACCGAGATGACGCGACCCATGTGGCGACGGTCCTCGGCGGTACGTTTGGTAACGTCCTTGCCCTTAAAGTAGACCTTGCCGCTCGTGGGGGCCTGCAGGCCGCACATGACGTTGGCGGTGGTGGACTTACCGCAACCGGACTCGCCGACGATGCCGATCGTCTGACCGGGCATGAGCCTAATCGTTACACCCTGGACGGCGTGAACCAGGTTAGGGTGCAGAATCGAGCCGGTACGGGTCCTAAAGGTGACGTGGACGTCATCAAGGAAGATGATCGGCTCGACGCCGTTGACTGCGGTCTCGCTCATCTACATCACCTCCGCGTGAGGGGTCAAACCATTTGCCTTGAGCACCTCGTCGGGGAGCTCGGAATAGAAATGCTCGGTGCCGGGCACGCGCTTGAAGACCGGACGGGTGTCCAGGCCAATACGCGGATGGCTCGAGCGGGGCGCGAAGCGATCGCCCTTGGGGAAATCGCGCGGGCTCGGAACGGCGCCGGGCACCTGGTGCAGGCGGCCCGAACCGCTCTCGATGGACAGGACGGAACCCAGAAGACCGCGGGTGTACTCGTGGATCGGGTTGGTGAGCAGCTCCTTGGTGGGCGCCTGCTCGATAACCTGACCGGCGTACATCACCGTGATGTTATGGGCGACCTCGGCGACCAGCGCCAGGTCATGCGAGACGAAGATCATGGCAAAGCCGAGCTTGGCCTGAAGGTCGTTGAGCAGCTTGATGACCTGCTTCTGGACGGTAACGTCCAGGGCGGTCGTGGGCTCGTCGCAGATGACCAGCTTGGGGTCGCGGGTAAGGGCCATAGCAATCAGAACGCGCTGACGCTGACCACCGGAAAGCTCGTGCGGATAGCTCTCGAGCGTACGCTTGGGGTCGAGGCCCACGAGCTCCAGGAGCTCCTCGGCGCTACGGGTGCCGCCACGCTTGGTGAGCTGCTTCATCTGGGCAGAGATGAGCATGGAGGGATTGAGCGAGGACAGGGCGTCCTGATAGACCATAGCGATATCGGTACCGCGCAGGCCGAACCACTCCTTCTTACTCATCTTGAGCAGGTCGCGGCCCTCCCAGAGGACCTCGCCGGAAAGGTGCTCATCGTCGTCGGTCAGGCCCATGATGGCCAGCGTGGTGATGGACTTACCGCAACCGGACTCGCCCACCAGGCCCATGGTCTGACCAGGACGGACGTCAAAGTTGACATGGTCGACGACGTTGATATCACCGTGATGCTCAAACTGAATGCAGAAGTCACGGACCGAGAGAATCGGTTCGACAGACTCGTCGGGCACATGGCGATCGTCACGCTTGAGCTCGACATCGCGCAGGGCGCCAAGGCGAGCGGAGAGGGACTGGGCCTGCTCCTTGTAGGCGCGAACGGGGTCGGAGACCAGCAGGTCGGCCTCGCGGCGCTTGGAGGAATCGGTCGGATCCAGGGCGGCGGAGGGAGCAGCGGCCATGGCGTCGGTAATGCCCTCGGAGAGGATGTTGAGCGCCAGGCAGGTGATCATGATGGCCAGGCCCGGGAACAACGCCTGCCACCAACGGCCGGCGAGCACGCCGCCGCGGGCGTCGGCGAGGATGTTGCCCCAGGTAGCGGTGGGCTCCTGGATACCAGCGCCGATGAAGGTCAGCGAAGCCTCGAAGATGATGGCGTCGGCGACTAGGGTAACGGTGAAGACCATGATCGGGGCGATGCAGTTACGCAGAACATGCTTGATTAAAATCCACGGAGCCTTGGCGCCGGAAACGATGACCGCGCGGACATAGTCCTCGCCGTACTCGGACACGATGTTGGCGCGCACGATACGGGCAATCTGCGGAGTGTACATAAAGCCGATGGCGAAGATGATCGACGGCACGGAGTTGCCCAGGATGGAGACGAAGACGGCCGCGAGGGCGATGCCCGGGATGGACATGATGATGTCCAAGATACGCATGATCGTCTCGGAGACGGCCTTGCGCGAAACCGCTGCAAGGGCGCCCACGACCGAGCCGCAGACCAGAGCCATGGCAGTGGCGCCAAAGCCGATAATCAGCGAGTAACGACCACCGTAGAGCATACGCGACAGAATATCGCGACCCTTATCGTCGGTACCGAAGATAAATCCGTTGCCGGGAGCCTGGCGAGCCGTAAAGATCTCGACCGGGCTATAGGGGGCAAGAAGGGGCGCCAGAATCGCAGTCAGGGCGACCAGCACCAGCACGACGGCGGCAATCTTAGAAGACAGCGTCATCTTCTTCCAGCCACCGAGCTTGAGCCCCTTGGAGGCAGCCTTCTCGAGCTGCTCGGTTTGCTTCTCTCGAATCTTTACCATAATCTACACCGTCCTGATGCGCGGGTTGATGAGCAGGTAGAGCATGTCAACCACGATGTTGATGATGATGAAGGCAAGAGCAACGACGATAACGACGCCCTGAACCAGGTTCGCCTCGTTGCCCTGAACGCCCTGCAGAATCGCGGTGCCCATGCCGGGGAGGTTGAAGATAACCTCGATGACGACGGCGCCGCCCATGAGGTAACCGATCTTAAGACCGAGGGTGGTGACCGGGGTGATCAGCGCATTGCGAAGAACGTTGATACCGACGACGACCTTCTCGGGAACGCCGGCGCCGCGAGCCATACGGACATAATCCTTATCGAGCTCCTCGACCATGGCGGTACGCACGATACGAGTCATCTGGCCCGTCAGCGGAAATGCCAAGGCGATAGCGGGCATGATCATACGTCCCAGATAGCCAGCCGGATTCGTGGTGAAGTGAGGCAGAGCACCCGATGCCGGAAGCACCTTAAGGTAGGAAGAGAACAGCAGGATCAACAGAACGGCAAGCCAGAACGACGGGGTTGCCAAGCCGGCGATGGAAAAGACGCGGATCACTTGGTCCGGCCATTTGTCGCGATACAGTGCCGCGATGACGCCGAGTAAAAACGAAACGACCGCACCGATGGCAAGGCCGATGAAGGTCAGCTGCATCGTGACGGGCAGGGCCGTGGAGATGCGCTTGGCAACGGAGTTGCGAGCAGCACCATAGGTGCCCATGTCGCCATGGATCAAATCGCCCATATAGCGCACGTAGCGCACGGGCCAGGGGTCGTCCAGACCATACTTCTCATGGTACTCGGCAACCGCCTCGGGCGAGGCACCGTCACCCAACGCCGTGTAGGCGGGGTCGGTCTTGGAGAACGACATAAGGAAGAACACCAGGACGGTGACGCCCAATGCCATGATCGGCAGCGCCACAAGACGCCTTCCAATCAAACGTAGCAAGTTGTTCACGTTCTCTCCCCTTTCTTTTGTCGGTAGGACCAACTGGTATATGAGTACGGATACTCATTACAAGACCCGAGCGACATCGTTGCCGCCCGGGTCTTTGTTTCAACTATGAGGATACGGTCCCAACGACCGACATCCTGCATACAGACTCAAGCGAGTCTTACGCCTTGACGGTCGCAACGCCCCTGAAGGACATGCTCGTCGTACCGATGCCCTTGAAGCCATCGAGGGCCTCTCCGTTGGGCGCAGTGGACGGATCGTCCCAGGAAGCGGAGACGGTCTTGACGTGGACAACGGGGTACAGAACGGCATTGTCGGCAATGATGTCGAAGCACTCGTTCCACTTCTTCTGCTGCTCGTCGCCCTCGGCGGCAAGAGCCTCGTCCATGAGACCGTGGAGCTTCTGCCACTCAGCGGACTCCTTCCACGGGCAACGGGTCTGCATCCAGACGTTGTCGCCGTACCACCAGTTGAGCAGCAGGTCGGGGTCGGCACCGAAGCAGGAAGGATCGCCAGGGGCAAGGAGGATATCGTAGGCCTCGCCGCCGTCGATGGCAGCGTAGGTGGCCGGCGAGGTATCGGTCTGGATGGTCACATCGAAGCCGAGGGCGTCGAGGTCGTTCTTGACCTGGGCGGCCATGCCCTTAATCTGCTCGTTGTCGGTGGTGCGCAGGGTGATGGCACCCGGGGTGATGCCAGACTCCTCGATGAGCTTCTTAGCCTTCTTGGCGTCGGTCTTGTACACCGTGGAAGCCTCATGATAGTTGGTGAAGCTCTTGGGCAGGTAGCAGCTGGCAGCGGTGGCAAGGCCGGCGAAGGTGTTGCTGACCATCTTCTCGGTGTCGAGCGCATACATGACAGCCTGACGGACCTTGACGTTGTTCCAAGGCTCCTTGGCGACGTTGAACATGATGAAGCGGGTGCCGAAACCCTGAACGTTATCGATCTTGCAGCCGGCGCTCTCGAGCTGGTCGACGGCGTCAGCGGTAACGAGCTCCATAACGAGCGTGGAGCCCTCCTGCTGAGCGGTAACGCGAGCGGTGGGGTCGGTCAGGATGCTGTACTGGATCTTCTTATCCTCGGCAGCATACTCACCGTTGTACTCGGGGTTGGGAACCAGGGTGATCTCGGTATCGGAGATAGAGTCGTACATCCAGGGGCCGGAGCCGATCGGCTGCTTGGCGCGATCCTCCTCGGTCTGGGTGGCCGGGGTAACGCGGACGATGGCCAGACGATCCTTGAGCAGGGAGAAGTTGGGGACCTTGGTCTTGACCGTCACGGTGCTGGCGTCCTTGGCCTCGATGGACTCGAAGGGCTGGAAGAACGGAGCATAGGTAGCGGAAGCGGCGCAAGCGGTGTAGGAGGCAACGACATCGTCAGCGGTGACCTCGGTGCCATCGGAAAACTTGGCGCCCTTGCGGATGGTGACCTCGAAAGTGGTGTCGTCCACAGACTTGGGATCGTCGGTGGCGAGCTCGTTGAAGGTGCTGTAGTCGTGGTAATCGATGCCGTAGAGGCCCTCGACGACGTGCCAGTTAGCACCCAGGCCCACAGCGGAGCCGGTGCTGGCGGGATCGAAGCTGGACGGAGCGTAAGCGGAACCAGCGGTGATCACGCCGCCGCCACGGTTGGCGGAATCGGTGGAACCGGAAGCGGAACCCTCGTCGTTGGAGCTGCCACCGCAGCCGGTGAGACCAAGCCCTGCGACAGCAGCGACGCTGCCGGTGAGGCCGAGGAACGAACGCCTGGACATACCCTTGTTGATGATGGCCATGTCTTCTCCTATCAATAGAGAATCTTACCCGGGAGCACCTAGACGTGCCCCCGCGCAACTTGCGGACGATATATACCTTACCTACCGACGAACCCAACTGAGGTGCCGCGCTCGGCGACCGATACATACATACGCTTGAACGGTATTTACTACCGTTCACCGAATTCATTGACAAACGATTCGCCAGACAGTATGTATCGACGAGGTGAGATATCAGTCTTCGTCAACCCGCAGGATAGCAGGGTTGTTCACCATGGCTAGTCAAACGTTTTAGCGTTAATTAAACCCGAAATCGGCTGGTAATCGCCGTGAAATAAATGATTGAAAATCACGCAATCATGTATATCAGTTGTTTAGAGGCGTGTTTACTTTTCGGATTGCTTTGCCGCCGCCTCGGCGCGCTCGGCATTCCATGCAACGAGCGCCTCGTGAACCGCTTTGGCGACATCGGCAGGAATGCCTCGAACTTCCGCGATCTCTTGCTCGCTCGCCGCGCGCAAACGCTTCATCGAGCCAAAATGGCGCATAAGGGCACGTTTTCTGGTGGGTCCCACGCCTGGAACGTCATCGAGTACCGAAACCGTCATGGCTTTATCGCGCAATTCGCGATGGAACGTGATGGCAAAACGGTGCGATTCATCGCGCACCTGTTTAATTAGATAGAGCGACGCGGACCCGGTCGGCAGCACGACTGGAGTCTCGTCCCAAGGCACGAAAACCTCCTCATCGGCCTTTGCCAAGCCACAAACTGGTATATCGAGCCCAAGAGCCTCAAGTTGCTTGATCGCAGCGGTCAATTGCGGCTTACCGCCATCGACAACGAGCAAATCGGGGCGCGAGCCAAAGCGCTCGTCGGCCATACGCTCGGGAGCATAACGTCGTCCCAAAACCTCGGACATCGACACGAAGTCGTTTGCCTCGTCCAATTCGGCCTGAATTTTAAAACGACGATACTGACTCTTGTCGGCGCGCCCGTTGGTAAACACCACCATCGAGGCGACCGTGAAGGTGCCATGCAGTGTAGAGATATCGAAGCACTCGATACGCAACGGCGGCGATGGCAGCGCCAACGCACTTTCGAGCTCCAGGAGCGCTTGATTGGTGCGGTCGTCAGCGTACCCCGTTCGCATCATGTAGCGCATGAGAGCATGGCGCGCATTTTTGGATGCCATATCGAGCAGACGGTGCTTTTCGCCACGCTGCGGCCTATGGAGATGGCAGGAACGCTCACGCTTGCCCGCAAGCCACTCCCCCAGCGCCTCCGCATCCTCAAGCTCGACGGAAAGGTTGACCTCAGCTGGAATATCAGCCGTCTCGTCGTAATAGCGCTTAAGAAAGCCCGACTGGAGCTCTTCCTCGTCAACATCAAGACCCTTGTCGAGAATGAACTCGCAGGTGCGAACTGTTCGGCCCTCGCGAACGACGAAGACGCAAGCGGCGGAGATGGTCTCCTCGCGATAGAAACCGATGACATCTATATCGACACTGGAGGGAAAAACGACTTGCTGACGATCGTCCAGACCCCTGATGACCTCCAAACGACGTTTGACGCGTGCCGCGCGCTCAAAGTCGAGCGCCTCAGCGGCATCCGTCATCTCGGAGGTCAGCTCATCGACGACATCCTTGCGATGGCCCGACAAAAAGCGCTCGACACGCTTGACGTTCTTGGCATAGTCTGCCGGGGAAATCACGCCGACACACGCACCCGGGCCGCGCCCGACATGGTAGTCAAAGCAGGGGCGCCCGTTTTGCGCGCAAATCATATTGACGATGTCTTCCTCGCCCTTGTGGGACTCGACGATACGGCGACAACGACGCCACTCCGCACAGGATGCGGAGCAGATGGGGATAACCTTGCGCAGCGTATCTATCGTCTCACGTGCCGCGCGGCTATCGGTATAAGGTCCAAAATAGCGCGTTCCCGGCTTATGACGCTCACGCGTGTATTTGATAGCGGGATACAGGTCGCCCTTTGTAATGGCGATAAAGGGGTAGCTCTTGTCATCCTTGAGGTCGACGTTAAAGTACGGATGGTACTGACCAATCAAATTGCGCTCGAGCACCAACGCCTCGTGCTCGGTCTCCACCACGATATAGTCAAAGCTCGCCACCAGCTGCATCATCAGCGGGATCTTCTGGCGCTCGTCCTGCAGCGTCACGTACGGACGCATTCGGGCGCGCAGGTTTTTCGCCTTGCCCACGTAGATGACATCGCCCTTGGCGTCTTTCCAAAGGTAGCAGCCGGGCTGCGTGGGAACGCGCGAAACCTGCTCGGCAAGCGTTGGAATGTTGTCGTGACCGGCCACGCGCACCTACTTGCGACGAATCAGCGCCGAGACCTCGGGCATCTTAAGGACGACGGCAAGGCCAAAGGTAACAGCAAGCGAGACGACACCCGCAACGCAAACGTAGCCAAGAGTAATCAGAATCGAGCCGCCAAGTGCCCCGACAAAGTGCTCAAGCGCCCACATGACGCCGGCGCCTGCGGCAGCACCCAGGCCACCGAGCAAAAGGCCAAAGAAACCGCCATGCAGGATAGATTTAACCTGAAGACCACGCAGACGACGACGCAGCCACCACAGCGAGCAACCGACCAAGATCACGTAGTCGACGACATACGAAAGCGCGATTGCCGGCATACCGAAGCCCAGCACAACGCCAAACAGCAGAACCGAGCCGGCCTGGCCGATGGCGGAATACAGACAATAGCGGCTATAGGGCTTCATGTCGAGCAAGGCAGAGAAGCTCTTCTGCATCAGCACGACCACGCCGTAGAGCGGCAGGGAAAGTGCCAGGTAGATAAGGAACTCCGACACCAGCGCCACACCGGACTCATCGAACTTGCCAGCGCAGTAGATCATGTTGAGCGGACGCGCGAAGACAATCAGGTACAGCGCGAATGGAATCAGGAAGAACAGCATCTGGGCGACGCCACGCGAAATGCCCGTGCGGACGCTGTCGTAATCCTTCTCCTGTGCGTCGTGAGAGAGCTCGGTATAGAGCGCCGTCGAAAGCGAGGCGGCAATCAGCGCGTAGGGCAGCGTGTACCACAGGCGCGCATAGGCGATGACGGAAGGACCAGTCTCGGGCTGGACCACCAGCGCAGCAGCGTTGGTGATAGAAGTCGAGACAAACATACACACCGTGGCGAGCAGCGTCGGGATACCGAGCGCAATCGTCTGGCGCAGTGCGGGGTCCTTAAAGTCGATATGGATATGGGGATGCACGCCGTGCTTGCCAAGCGCGGGGATCTGACATGCCATCTGAACAAAGACACCGAGGGTCGTACCGGCCGCAATCAAGATGATGCCGGCACGTTCGCCAAACTGTGCGGACACGGGCGCAAAGCCCATAAAGCTCGCAATGACGATCACATTGTTGAGGACCGGGGCAAACGTCGACCAGAAGTAGTCGCGGTGTGCGTTGAGGACGCCCGAAAACACCGAGCCCAAACCATAAAACAGAATCTGGATGGCAAAGAAACGGAACATGAACGCAGCGGTATCCATGCTGCCGCCGTCACCCGAAAGGAACGATTGCGTCCAGATAAAGCCCGGGGCGAACACGGTCCCCAGCAACGAAATGCCACCCAGCACCAATAGCAGAATACCGAGCAGGTTGCCCACGTACTCGTTAGAGGCCTCGCGACCCTGCTCACGCCTCACGCCCATGTACACGGGCAAAAACGCCGTCACGAGCATGCCGCCCATCACGAGTTCGTAGAGCATATTGGGCAGGTTGTTGGCGACCTGATAGGAAGACGAGAGCAACGACATGCCGATAGCGGCCGCCATTGCCCACGTGCGGATAAAACCGGTGACGCGAGACACGATGGTCAGGATGGTCATAAGCCCGGCGGAACGACCAACCGTGGAGTAGTCCGACGAGCCCATGTCGTCAGTGTCGTCTCGCGACGAAGAAGCTTCGGATGAGGGTGTCTGAGGCGCAGATTCTTTTGCAAAATGAGCTCCGCACTTCAATTCTTCCTGCGGCATCGCTCAGTCCTCTCTCGTAATCGGGGCGACCGTCGCCCCGCAAAATGCAATTAAATCATCAGGTGCAAGCTCAAGCTGATAACCACGCTTGCCTCCCGAAATAAAAATGGTATCCCAAAGGACACATGTCTCATCAATGAGCGTCCGGTAGCGTTTTTTCATACCGACCGGACTGCAGCCGCCGCGAACGTAGCCAGTCGCCGCAAGCAAATCCTTCACATGCATCATGGCCAAGGACTTCTCCCCCGCGGCACGCGCGGCGGACTTTAGATCGAGCTCGTCGGCAACAGGGATGCAGCACACGACGTGGTCGTTGGACGGCGTCACGCAGACCAAGGTCTTAAATCCTTGTCCGGGCTCCTCGCCAAGCTGCTCCGAAATCGCGACCCCCAGGCCCGCCGACTCATCACCATCGTCTTCGTACGTATGTAGAACATAGGAAATGCCGGCGCTTTCCAGCTCGCGCATCGCATTGGTTTTTGGCGTCTTTACAGCCTTTGCCATGGCATATCCTTTCCCTCGCATTCGGACGCAAGGATTAAGTATATGTCCAATTCGGCTGCATACGTCACTTCGACACAGCAAGCGCCATCGAATCACAAGGAGTCGATGGCGCCCATAAACTGAATCGCCTATTTATTGAGCATCAAGTTGAGCCTGACGCTCCCGGTCACGCCTGAGCAACGGCGCCAAAAACTTGCCCGTATAACTCTGCGGACAGTCCGCAACCTGCTCCGGTGTGCCCGAAACCACGACGGTTCCGCCGCCGTTACCGCCCTCGGGGCCCATATCGATCAGGCGGTCGGCAACCTTGATGACATCAAGGTTGTGTTCAATCACCAGCACCGTGTTGCCCGCATCGACCAAGCGCTGCAGCACATCGAGCAGCTGGCGGACGTCCTCAAAATGAAGGCCGGTCGTCGGCTCATCCAAAATATAGAACGTCTTGCCCGTCTGGCGTCGATGAAGCTCCTTGGCGAGCTTCACACGCTGCGCCTCGCCGCCCGAGAGCGTCGTAGCGGGCTGGCCCAGGCTCACGTAGCCCAAGCCTACATCGTACAGCGTCTGGAGCTTGCGCTTAATCTGCGGGATATTCCCAAAGAAGGCCAGTGCCTCGGTGACGCTCATGTCGAGCACGTCCGAGATGGTCTTACCACGGTAGGTGACCTCAAGCGTCTCGCGGTTATAGCGTTTGCCGCCGCAGACCTCACAGGGGACATAGATATCGGGAAGGAAGTGCATCTCGATCTTAATTTGTCCGTCGCCCTTGCATGCTTCGCAGCGACCGCCGCTCACGTTAAAGGAGAAACGTCCCGGCGAGTAGCCGCGCGCCTTCGACTCCGGCGTACTCGCAAACAGCGCGCGAAGATCATCCCACAGGCCAATGTACGTAGCAGGGTTGGAACGCGGCGTGCGGCCAATCGGCGACTGGTCGATATCGATAACCTTATCGATACACTCGATGCCCTCGATTTTCTTATACGGACCCACAGGGCGCGTCGAACGGTGAATGGCATTCGTAAGGGCAGGTGCGATAGTGTCGGTAACCAGGGAGCTCTTACCCGATCCCGACACGCCGGTAACGACCGTAAGCGTACCAAACTCGATCTTGGCGGTAACGTTTTTGAGGTTGTTGGCGCGGGCGCCCGTGATCTTAAGGCAGCCGCGACCGGGCTTGCAGCGCTCATCGGGAACCCGGATCATTCGTTTGCCGGTCAGATAAGCGCCCGTCATCGACTCGGGACACGCCATGATATCGGCAGGCGTTCCCGCCGCGACTACGTGTCCGCCGTTCACGCCCGCGCCGGGGCCCATGTCGATCACATAGTCGGCAGCACGAATCGTATCCTCATCATGCTCGACGACGATGACGGTATTGCCGATATCGCGTAGGCGCTCAAGCGTCTTGATCAGGCGCTCGTTATCGCGCTGATGGAGGCCGATCGATGGCTCGTCCAAAATGTACAGGACACCCATGAGGCCGGCGCCGATCTGCGTTGCCAGGCGAATGCGCTGGGCCTCGCCTCCGGAAAGCGTCGCCGAGGCACGGTCGAGGGTCAGATAGTCGAGTCCAACATCGACCAGAAAGCGCAGGCGCTCCAGAATTTCCTTAACGATGCGCCCGCCGATAAATTGTTGGCGCTCGGTAAGCTCCAAGCCCTCAAAAAACTCGAGCGACTCGCGGCACGATAGGCAGCAGACCTCGTAAATGGACTTACCGCCTACGGTAACGGCGAGCATCTCGGGGCGCAGACGAGCACCATGGCAACTCGAGCACGGCTCCTCGCGGATGTACTTCTCCAAGCGCGCCTTGGTGTTCTCATTCGTCGTCTCGGTATAGCGCTCGTACAGGATATTGCGCACGCCCGAGAACTTGGTGTCCCACTGGCTACGGCGCCCATCGAGCTTTTGATAGTCGACCGAAATCTTCTGGTCGCCCATGCCGTCTAAAAACGCGCGACGCACCCGCGGAGGCAGATCCTCCCACGGCGTATCGACGCTCACCTTAAAGTGTTTGCAGACCGCAGCGAAAATCTGCGGATAGTAGTTAGAGTTGCCAAACAGGCTGCCAAAAACCCCGTCGGCGATCGACTTCGAGGGGTCTTCGATTAGGGCCTCGGCATCGACCGTCTTCTTAAAGCCCAGGCCATCGCACTCGGGGCACGCGCCATAGGGCGCGTTGAACGAGAAATCACGCGGCTGCAGGTCATCGATGGAGTGCCCATGCTCCGGGCACGCTAACGCCAGCGAATACTCCAGCAACTCGCCTTCGGTCCCCTCGGGAGCGTCGCGGTCGGGCAGCAAGTATACGTTCACATTGCCGTGCGCCAGCGCAGTCGCCTGTTCAACGGACTCGGCAATACGGCCCAGCGAGTTCTCGCGAATCACGATGCGGTCGACCACGACCTCGATATCGTGTTTGAATTTCTTATCCAAATCGATAGAGTCATCAAGCGAGCGAACCTCGCCGTCGACACGCACGCGGCTAAAGCCCTCGGCGCGAAGGTCCTCAAACAGCTTGGTGTACTCGCCTTTTCGCCCGCGCACCACCGGTGCCAGCACAAACGCGCGGCGGCCCTCCCCCGCCGCCAGGACCTTATCGGCGACCTGGTCGGTCGTCTGGCGCTCAATGACGCGGCCGCATTCGGGACAGTGCGGGGTGCCCACACGGGCGAACAGCAGACGCAGATAGTCATAAATCTCGGTTACGGTGCCAACCGTCGAGCGAGGGTTTTTAGATGTCGTCTTTTGGTCGATCGACACCGCCGGCGAAAGGCCGTCGATTGAATCCAAGTCGGGTTTGTCCATCTGGCCCAAGAACTGGCGCGCATAACTCGAAAGGCTCTCGACGTATCGACGCTGGCCCTCGGCATAGATAGTGTCGAATGCCAGCGAACTCTTGCCCGAGCCAGAAAGACCGGTAATGACCACGAGTTGGTCACGCGGAATGGAAACATCGATATCACGGAGGTTGTGCTCACGAGCGCCGCGAATAACGATAGAAGAATCAGACATGGAAGCTCCTTGCCTCCTATTGCATCGAATCATACTGCCGATGAGTTTAGCGCACTCGACGCGCACAGATGTTCGTAATACAAGATTCGCAGACCTTTAGCTTTGCGTATCGGGCGCTTTGTTTCTCGAAATGCCGTGGAAAGGTTACAGTAATCTAATGCTGAACTTAATTTGCTGTACCAGAGGAACGTCCATGACCGAAGATATCCCCCTTGAAATCACTTCGAGCGACATGGCCAATCTGCCCATATTCATCGCCGTCCTTATCGTGGCCGCCGTCGTCGTGCGCGTGTATTTTTCAATCAAACGCAACGAAAAGCCACCCATTGCCCGCGTCTTTTGGTGCGCGACGCTCCTCATCCCGCTCGGCGTGGTAGCTGCATGGGTTACGAATCAATTGCTCGTAAATGAGGGCAGCTCCCTATGGGTCCTTTCTTATTCGGCGCTCGGTGCTGCCGCCGTCATGCTTCTTGTCGAGCCCTTGGTTTCGGGACTTATCGACCAAACCGACCTTGCGACGGGAACGGTTGCCTGTATTTGCCGTGACATCCTTGTCATCGCCGCTGTTTCAGCGCTCTCGTTCGTTTCACTCGAAATTGCCTGCAACGAAACGTTCTATCGCATTCCCGCCAACTCATTCGGGTTTTCCGTCGGGCTGCTCGCGACGGTTCTGCTCTCCCTTTATTTGGTGGGGCAGCGTCATGGAGGCGTCATGGCCCTCGTGCCCGTCGTCTGTTGCATCCTTGGCATTGCCGAGCACTTCGTCATAACGTTTAAAGGCGAAGCCATCCTGCCAAGCGATATCTTGGCCCTTGGCACCGCAATGGAAGTGAGCGAGGGATACGAGTTTACCTTTACCGCCGGAATCGTAACCTCTCTCGCCCTGCTGGAGATTTCCCTGGGGCTTCTTTCGCTCATCCGACCGCGAAAGCTCCGTACGCCCACCCATGTCTTCCCCGCTATCGCCGCTAACCTCTGTGCTTTTCTGCTAGTGACCGTTGTGGGGCTCTCAGGCTTTTCCAACATCGACTTGGAGCAGGCGCTGGATTTTGGATTTGACCGTTGGCAGCCCATCACCACGTATGCGTCTCAGGGTTTTATCACTTCGTTCACCGAAATGGTCAACGAGTTGCCCATTGAGAAGCCCGAAGACTATACGCCCGATGAGGCGCAGAGCATCGAGCAGGAGCTCGCCACCGTCTACGACAGCACATATGGCTCGAGCGAACAGCGCGCGGCGGCCGTTGCCCAGTTCAATGAAATCAAGCCGACGATTGTTGCCGTCATGAACGAGAGTTTTAGCGACCTTTCGTGCTTTGAGCAGCTCCAGGCGGCCGGGTACACCGGCCCCGCATTCTACAACTCGCTTCCCGACACACTTGTTCGCGGCACCATGCTCGCTTCGGTCGCCGGTGGCGGAACGGCGAACTCCGAATTCGAATTTTTGACCGGAGCGACAACGGCCTTTGTCGGATTAGGCAAAATTCCCTATCAACTGTATCAGATGAATGGCGTCAACAGCCTGGCAAAGGACCTTAAAGAGCTTGGGTATACCGCTACCGCTATGCACCCGCAAAACCCCGTCAACTACCATCGAGATAAAATCTATCAGCAGCTGGGCTTTGGAGACTTTCTTTCAATCGGCGATTTCGAAGGTGCGCCCTATTACCATGCCGGCGTATGCGACTACGCCACCTACGACAAGATACTCGACCTGCTTAGAACCGACGAAGCGCCGCAGTTCATCTTTGACGTCACGATGCAAAATCACGGCGGCTACGACTATGGCACCGTTCCCGCCGAAGAGCTGACAAACTATTGGGTCGAGGGAGCCAGCGAGGGCGCCAACAGCGCGCTCAACACCTATCTCACCTGCATCAACGCATCCGACCGGGACCTCGAGTACTTTATCAACGAGCTCCGCAATATCGGCAGACCGGTTGTTCTTGTCTTTTTTGGCGACCATCAGCCGAGCGCCGCAACGACTCTCAACGACGAGCTGTACCCTCAGGAAGATACGGCAAGCCACGCTTTCCGTATCTATCAGTCGACATATCTCGTCTGGGCTAACTATGAGATCGCCGGCAATACCGAGCTCAACGTCTACGACACCGTCGGGGCAAACGAGATTGCAGCCATTACCTTTAATAAGATCGGCGCCCCGCTCACCAATTACCAAAAGGCCCTGCTTGTGACAAGGTCAGATGTGCCCACCATCAATGTCGCCGGCTATCTCGGTGCCGACGGGCTGCGCTACGACTTGGAATCGGAAGACAGCCCATACGCCTCGACGATCGACAAGCTGCAGCGCATGCAGTACCTCGAGTTCGCCAGCAAAGTTCAGTAAGCCCGCCCATTCGCTTGGGCCCATCATATTGCAAGCGCACTCGGCCCAAATGCATCGCAAATGACTCCCGCTCGCAAACGAGGGTACAATGACGCTCGTGTCACATCGCGGGGCCCCGGCCCCAGCATATACAAAGGAGTCATACATGGGTTGCGAACACGCACAGGCCGCCGGCGGACAAACGTCGCCATCGCAATTTGAGGAGAACACGCTGTCCGAGGTCAAGCGCGTCATCGCCGTGCTTTCCGGCAAGGGCGGTGTCGGCAAGTCGTTTGTCACCGGCGCCATCGCCACCGAGCTTGCCCGTCACGGCCACAAGGTCGGCGTCCTCGATGCCGACATCACCGGTCCCTCTATCCCCAAGATGTTCGGTATGAGCGGACGCCACGTCCATGCCCTTGGCAACCTTATGCTGCCCGAAATCTCCGAGCACGGCGTCAAGGTCATGAGCTCCAACCTGCTGCTCCAAAACGAGACCGACCCCGTCCTTTGGCGCGGTCCGGTCATCGCAGGCGCCATTAGGCAGTTCTGGAGCGAGACCTCGTGGGGCCCCATCGACTACCTGCTGGTCGACATGCCTCCGGGAACAGGCGACGTCGCGCTCACCGTCTTCCAGTCGCTGCCGGTCGACGGCATCGTCATCGTCACGAGCCCGCAGGATCTGGTCTCGATGATCGTCGCCAAGGCGGTCAACATGGCCGAGAAGATGAACGTCCCCATTCTGGGCATTGTCGAGAACATGAGCTATATTGAGTGCCCCGACTGCGGCAAGAAGATCGAGGTCTTTGGCAAGAGCAAGCTCCCCGAGGTCGCAGAGCGCTATAACCTCGACATCTTGGGCCAGCTTCCCATTAATCCGGCACTCGCCGAGGCCTGCGATAAGGGCGAGGTCGAGACCGCGCTGCCCGATGGCATGTTGCCCAAGGCAGTCTCTGCCGTCGAGGCTATTACCCCGCACGAGACCGACGAGGCCTAAGTGAACGCGAGCGCCCTCTATGACGTCTTGGTAATCGGCGGCGGGGCTTCAGGCCTCGCCGCCGCCATTACGGCCGCACGCGCTGGCAAAAGCGTCTGCATCGTTGAGCGCGATGTCGCCTGCGGCCTCAAGCTCCTTGCGACCGGTAACGGCCGTTGCAACCTCTCCAACGAATCGATTGATCCTCAGCGGTATAACCACCCCGCATTCGTCGAATCCGTCATGGGCCCCCAGCCCGAACAAGAGCTTATGGGTTTCTTCTCCTCGCTGGGCATCATGACAACCTCCGAGGAAGGCCGGCTGTACCCGCGCTCCCTTCGCGCCGAATCGGTGCGCGACGCACTTCTCAACGCTTGCGACCGCCTAGGTATCACCTTAATCTGCGGAGCCAACGTTGCCTCGGCGTACAAAGCTTCTGAAGGCTGGGCACTCCAAATAGACCGTCCAGCGCGGGCGCTCAAGGCAAAAAAGCACGACGACCGAAAATCGGAGCTCCGCTCGCTTCGGAAGGCGCTCGCCGATGTCCCTCGCAAGAACGAGGCCCTGCAGGCACATGCCGTAATTATCGCTACGGGCGGCAACCCCACCGGTATCGCCGATACGTTTCGCCTTCCCCTCACTTCGCTGCGCCCCATCCTCTGCCCCGTATCGGCAACGGTCGTTGGCGATCGAGCGGCACTCAAGACGTTGGACGGCCTGCGCGTCCGCGCCTGCTTGACGCTCGCCCGCAATCATAATGAGCTCTGGCACGAAGACGGTGAAGTGCTGTTTCGAACCTTCGGTATCTCGGGCGTCGCTGTCTTCAACCTCTCTCGTCGTATCCAGCACGGCGATACGATCCTGCTCGACGTTTTCCCCGACCTCTCCAAAGACGAGCTGCTCGATACGCTCAACCGACGCGTTGAACTGCTCGGCCGCTTTTCACCCCGCGATCCCCGTTGGCTCGACGGCATGCTCGCCCCGCAACTCTCCCGCGTCGTCTGCACAGCGTTCGAGCAGTGCCATCCAGGCTCCAACGATGTCATCCATCTGGTCTCGATCCTCAAGCACTTTAAGCTGTTTGCCGAGGGGACGACCGATGAGCGCTCGGCGCAGGTCACGCGTGGTGGCGTATCTGTCGAGAGCATCTCAACACCCAGTCTACGCGCGCGCAGCGTTGTCGACGCCCCGCTTTACGTCTGCGGCGAAGCGCTCGACATCGACGCCGATTGCGGAGGCTTTAACCTTGCGTGGGCCTGGCTCTCGGGCATTCGCGCTGCAAGCAGCCTGTAGCCGCGCAGTCTATAATCAAAAACGCATTCGGGCCGTCTGGGATACCGGACGGCCTCTTTCTTGCCTCTAAGGAGACCTCGATGATCGAAATCACCCAAGTCAACGCGTCGCTCGATGAAGCCGGCGATGAAAATGCCTGTCTCATTGTTGGCAAGCGAGTCGCCAAGCGCGTCCTACGTTGCAAGGACTCCGAGATCAAGTCCATCGAGCTCCACCGCAAGTCAATCGACGCTCGCAAAAAACGAGACGTCCATTTTATCCTGAGCTTTCGTGTTGAGCTGACTAGTCCCCACCTCGAGCGAGAAGCGGTCGACAGCGTTGCCGAGCGTGACCGCTCGCGCGTACGCGCGATAGAAGACGATGAGCCCTCATTCCCCTCCCCCGCCTCCGACGCACCTCAAGAACGCCCTGTCGTTGTCGGCGCCGGATGCGCCGGCCTTTTCGCTGCGCTTACGCTCGCCGAAGCAGGTCTTAAGCCCTTGCTCATCGAGCGCGGCGACCCGGCATTTCGCCGCTCGCGGGCGATCGACCTCTTTCTAAAGGAGCGCATCCTCGACCCCGAGAGCAATATCCAGTTTGGCCTGGGCGGCGCGGGGACTTTCTCGGACGGCAAGCTCAATACGGGAACCAAAAATCCCGCCCATCGCCTTATCCTCGAAACCTTCGTCGAGGCGGGTGCGCCCCGCGATATTCTGTGGGATGCCAAGCCGCACATTGGCTCCGACATCCTTCCCACGGTTGTCACCGCTATATCCCAGCGCATCGAGCAGCTCGGAGGTGTCGTCCGTTATCGAACGAAGCTCGTCGACATTCGCATCGACGCGTCTGGCGCCATCACCGGTATTGATGTCCAATCGTCCCAAGACACCGCTTGCGAGCCAATCGAGACAAAGCACCTCATCCTCGCCTGCGGGCATTCTGCTCGCGATATTTTTGAGCTCCTTAAGGACCACAACGTGGTCCTCGCACAAAAGACCTTTGCCATGGGCGTTCGCATCGAGCATCCGCAGCGCGACATCGACCGAGCCCAATTCGGAGCCTCGGCGGGACATCCTGCCCTCGGAGCAGCCCCCTACAAGCTCGTCGCCCATCTTCCCAACGGCCGCAGCGTGTTCTCGTTTTGCATGTGTCCCGGCGGGCAGGTTGTCGCCGCCTCTTCCGAGCAGGGCCACTTGTGCGTCAACGGCGCCAGTCTCAATGCCCGCGACGGACGCAACGCAAATGCCGCCCTGCTCGTTAACGTCACGCCTGAGGACCTTCCCAACGATGACCCACTCGCCGGCATCGAGCTCCAGCGCGCCTGCGAGGCGGCCGCCTACCGCCTGGGCGGTTCCAACTGGAACGCACCGGCACAGCTCGTCGGAGATTTCCTCGCAGGACGCGCCAGCAAGGCGCCCGGAAAGGTAAAGCCCACCTATCCGCTCGGTGTGACCTGGACGGCAATTGACGAAGCCCTGCCGCAGCATATCGTCGAGTCGCTCCGCCTGGGACTTTCCCTACTTGGAAAAAAGCTACGAGGCTACGACCGCTCCGATGCTGTCCTTACCGGCGTGGAGACTCGCTCGAGCTCACCGGTCACCGTCACCCGAGACCGAACATGCCATGCC
>CALJDJ010000055.1 GCA_938023705.1 uncultured Collinsella sp. | reverse complement strand
TCTGAGCAGCGCCGGTGATCATGTTCTTGATGTAGTCAGCGTGGCCCGGGCAGTCAACGTGAGCGTAGTGACGGGAAGCGGTCTCGTACTCGACGTGGGAGACGGAGATCGTAATGCCGCGCTCGCGCTCCTCGGGAGCCTTGTCGATGTTCTCGAACGCAGTGAAGTCAGCCTTGCAGCCCTCGGTCTCGGAGAGAACCTTGGTGATGGCAGCGGTCAGCGTGGTCTTGCCGTGGTCGACGTGACCAATGGTGCCGATGTTAACATGCGGCTTAGTGCGCTCAAACTTCTCTTTGGCCATAAAGCCCTCCTCTTAACAGGTCGTCCCCGGACGGGACTATGCCTTTATACCATAGTGGCCTCTCAACATACTATTGAGAAGCCACCGTGTTACCTATGGTAGCGGTGACTGGATTCGAACCAGTGACGCCACGGGTATGAACCGTGTGCTCTAACCAACTGAGCTACACCGCCGGATGGAGCCTGCAACCAGACTTGAACTGGTGACCTCTTCGTTACCAACGAAGTGCTCTACCGACTGAGCTATACAGGCACTTGACGGGTGGGAGCTATAGGATTCGAACCTATGTAGGCAGAGCCAACGGGTTTACAGCCCGTCCCCATTAACCACTCGGGCAAACTCCCAATCGTTCAAGTATCCGCAGGTCCTTTGGTCTTTTGGACCGCCGCCCCCGCGAACGAAAAAGATAATACGATGCAACCTTGGGGGCTGTCAACGAAAACCTCTAGATACACGGTTCCGGGCGTATCTATATAGCCGTGACCTGCGGTTTTGTTGAGTTTGGATGTGAAGGACGGTGGTTTTGGATACAGCGGTGACGTTTCCCAAGGTAACACTTTGGTGTAGTGGAGTACACCTTCAGGATCGAACTTCGATAACAGCCTATTTGCACCTATATATAGGTCGAGATCGGGCTTCCGCGGCAGATTCGAGCGGGGATTTTCTTCCGTTTGAAATCGAGCGTAGACAATCTCCCACTATTGGCGTGCCCCCAAGGCCAAAGTGGCAGATTATCCACGATCATTCACTAAGCGGGAGATTTTCCACGCTCGTACGTTCGATAATCCACGCTCAGGGGGGGGCAGCCGAGCTCGACACGGCTTTTGTCTCGATCTGTAACATATAGAGAACATTTTCTCCCCTATCTGTTACAGGTCGAGATATTACGCAGAGACCTCCGCTTACGTCTCATTCTGTAACAGTAAGAACGGTTTTCAGCTTCTTCGTGTTACAGATCGAGATGTTATCGGCCGTCCCTTGGCAATGTCTCGATCTGTAACTATAAGGAGGGTTTTCAGCCCGCCCGTGTTATAGATCGAGACAAACCTGAAGCTTGGTGGGAGTCAAACCCGCTGACATGTCAACATAAATAGAAACGGGCCCTGTCCCACAAGGGAACAGAGCCCGAAACTCTCATGGAGCCAGTGACAGGAATCGAACCCGCAACCCACTGATTACAAATCAGTTGCGCTACCGTTGCGCCACACTGGCACACTTGGCGCTTTCGCGCGAAGCCTGTTAAGGATAAAGGAATTGAGGATGGGGCGCAACAGGCCCTTCGACCGACCACATCTCAAAACTATTCGCCAGAACGAATAGTTTCGTCTGTTCGCCAAAACAAAAAACTATTCGTTTTGGCGATGGCAAGTCCACAATCCAATAACTACAAGCCAGTGAATTGACCAGCCGAGTAGCTGGTCTCTACAGATACTCCCCTACCGGCCACGAAGGGCCTTGAGCTTGGCCAGGGCATCGGGGCTCAGGCGACTGCCCAGAGTCATCTTGATCTGCGGGGCTTCCTCTGCCTCGTGAACGTCGTTATCGATCTGTTTGATCTCGTCCACCAGCATGCGGCTCGAGATGCGCGTGACGCCCTTGCCCATGACGACGGCCTGAATCGTACCGTCGCTCGATACCACGGAGCACGCGCGGCCTTCCTCGCGTGCCTCGATGCAGAGCTTCTGCACCACGGTATCGGCAGAGACGCCCGTCGGCGAGAACTCGATGCGCACGCCGCGGGCCGGTAGGTTGGGGCGCTCGTTGGAGATGTTGCCCGCGCCGTCGAACACGATCACGGCCTCGTAACGGCCCTGGGCAAACGCCGCAACATCGTTGATGAGCGCGGTGCGCGCCATATCGTGGACGTCGCTGGAATATGGATCGTCGGAATGGTCGTAGACGAGCTTTTCGTAGCGCGGCGTGCAGTGGATCACGTTGTAACCGTCGACCACCAGCAGCTCGGGCTTGTTGGAGTGCACCGTCGAGACTGGGTCGGCGATAGCCTGCGCAAACGCATTGCCGCCCACGCCGTAGGTCGCGGCCGAAACAATCGGCTTGGCCGAGCCCTCGCCAAAGCGCTTGGCCTTGGACTTGGCGCGGTTCTTCTTGGACATGCGCTACTCCTCCCCCATGAGCTCGCCGGCATTGCGGCGCAGCCACTCAAAGCACAGCGCGGTGGTCGCCTGGGCCACATTGAGACTCTCGGTCATGCCGCGCTGGGGAAGCTTGGTCAAAAAGTCGCATTTCTCGAGCACCAGGCGCGAGATGCCGTCGCCCTCGGAGCCCATGACGAGCGCAACGCGGCCCTCAAAGGGAGCATCCCAGCAGCTGCCCTCGGCGTGCTCGGAAGCACCGCCCACCCAAAAGCCAGCAGCCTTGAGGTCGTCGAGCGCTCGAGCGATGTTGGGAACCTGTGCGATGGGCAGATGCATAACGGCACCAGCAGAGGTTTTGTAGCTGCCCACGGTCACACCGGCGGCGCGCTTGTTGGCAATGATGACGCCCGCCGCGCCCACGACCTCGGCAGAGCGCACGATGGCACCAAAGTTACCGTCGTCGGTCACATGGTCGAGTACGACGACGAGCGCCGGGCCGTCACCCGCGCGGTCAAGGATATCGGCGACGTCCGCATAGGGGAAATTACCCACCTCGAGCGCAATGCCCTGATGAGCGCCATGGCTCGACAGCGCATCGAGCTGCGCGCGCGGCACATACTTAATGCGGACGTCCGCGGCGTTGAGATCGTCGACCAGGCGCGACAAGGCAGCATCGCGCTCCCCGCCCTCGGCGATGAGCGCGCACTTGACGGGAAAGCCGGTACGCAGTGCCTCGGCGGCAGCACGACGGCCTTCGATAAACTCGCCCTTGGGGACCTGAATGTTGTCGCGGTTGCGATCGCGCTGCGGACGTGCGGCCTGGGCTTGGGAGTGCTCGCGCTGGCCCTTGGGAGTGGCAGCGCGGTCGTTGCGGCGAATCGGACGCGAGCCAGAAGCAGCCTGCTTGCCTCCACGCGGTGCACGTTTGCGATTGTCGGCCATAAAACGGCCTCCTTAACACAATTATCAAACGAAACAAAATAAACGACCGCCCATGAATATTAATTCGGGCGGTCGGTACGGGTTTTCCAAGTGCCCGAGATGGCCGTGAAAGAGGAGCGACGCGTACTTGAGTACGCGAGCGACGGTTTGAACGGCAAGGTCGGGCGCTTGGGAAACCCGCGGGGATTAGAGAGATTTGATACGGGTGCCGGCGGCGGTATCTTCAATCGTCAGCCCGAGGTCCTTGAGCTGGTCGCGGATGGCGTCGGCCAGATCCCAGTTCTTGGCGGCACGGGCCTCGGCACGGGCCTCGAGAATCTTGGCAGCGGCCTCGTCCACGTCGTCACCCGTGTAGGCGACCAGGCCGGCGGCAACGCCCAGCAGGCCCAGCGGCAACTCGACCTTGGGCTCGGGGAGCTCGACGCCAAACGTATCGAGCAGCTCGACCAGCGTATCGGCAGCAGCAAGCGCAGCGGCCTTGTCGGCAGCATCGCCCGCCTGCTCCAGGTACTGGTTGCACTCGGTCACAAAGCCAAAGACAGCACCCATGGCACCGGCAGTGTTAAAGTCGTCGTCCATGCACTCCTTAAAGGCGGCACGGGTCTCGGCGGCCTTGGCGGCAAACGCCTCAGATGCTGCCTCATCGGCATCGGCCGCCGCATGGTTCGCGGCCCAGCGCAGGTTCTCGACCGTACCGGCGATACGCGTAAGCGAGTTCTCGGCACCCTCCAGGCGCTCCCAAGAAAAGTCGAGCGGCGAGCGATAGCTCGTCTGCAGCATCAGCAGGCGCAGGGCCGCAGCAGAGTGCTGTTCGAGCACCTCGGCCAGCGTAAAGAAGTTTCCGAGCGACTTGGACATCTTCTCGCCGTCTACCAGCAGCATGCCCGTGTGCATCCAGGTGTTGGAGAAACCCTGGTGCCAGGCGCAGGTGGCCTGGGCACACTCGTTCTCGTGATGCGGGAAGGCAAGGTCGGAGCCGCCGCCGTGGATGTCGATCGGGGTGCCCAGGTAGCGATGCACCATGGCGGCGCACTCGGTGTGCCAACCGGGACGGCCTTCGCCCCAGGGGCTCGGCCAGCTGGGCTCGCCGGGCTTGGCGGCCTTCCACAGGGCAAAGTCGAGCGGGTCGTTCTTGTCCTCGTTCTCCTCGATGCGCGCGCCAACCATCAGATCGTCGATGTTGCGGCCCGAAACCTGACCATAGTTGGGATCGCTGCGCACGGCAAAGTACACGTCGCCGTTATCGGCGGCGTAGGCATGGCCCTGCTCGATAAGCGTCTTGATCATAGCGATCATGGGGCCGATCTCCTTGGTGGCGCGGGGGCGCACATCGGGATCGAGCACGTTGGCGGCACGCATGACGCCGATGAACTTGTCGGAGAACTCCGTCGCGACCTCGGCGGCCGTGCGGCCCTGCTCGTTGGCGCGCTTGATGATCTTGTCATCGACATCGGTGAGGTTCTGGGCGAACGTGACCTCGTAGCCGCTCGCGATGAGCCAGCGACGAATCACGTCAAAGCTGATGAACGTGCGAGCATTGCCGATGTGGATGTTGTCGTAGACCGTGGGGCCGCACACGTACATGCGGACCTTGCCGGACTCGATGGGCTGGAACTCTTCCTTTTTATGGGTAGCGCTGTTGTAGATACGCATTCGTTACTCCTTAACGGTTTTCTGTAGCAGGCAGACGGCCCAGGCGCCAATTCCCTCGCCCTGGCCTTCCCAACCGAGCTTTTCGGTCGTGGTGGCGGCGACGCCCACGTTTTCGACGTCGACACCCAGGGCATGAGCAAGGTTGGCGCGCATGGCATCGCGGTGCGGAGTGATCTTGGGTTGCTGGCAGGCAATGGTGCAATCGGCATCGACAAACTCAAAGCCAAGCTCGCGCGCATAGTCCATCACGCGAGCGAGCAGCACCATCGAATCGGCACCCTCGTAGGCGGGATCGGTGTCGGGGAATAGCTTGCCGATATCTCCCCCGCGGCAGGCGCCCAGAATGGCGTCGGCCAAGGCGTGCGCGAGCACATCGGCATCCGAGTGGCCCAGCAGGCCGCGCTCGTAGGGAATGTCGACCCCGCCGATGATACATCGACGCCCCTCCACCAAACGGTGGACGTCGTAGCCGTGGCCAATGCGCAGGTTACTGAACATGGGGAAGGTCCTCTCCCTCGGCCATGCGACCGAGCAGAATCGCGGTTACGGGACGCAGGTCCTCGGGCACCGTCACCTTAAGGTTATCGCGCGGGCTCTGGACACAGCGGACGCGCCCGCCCATGCGCTCGACCAGCGATGAATCGTCGGTGCCGATAAAGCCCTCGGCGATAGCAGCGGCGTGAGCGCGCTTCATGGCGTCGACGCTAAAGATCTGCGGCGTCTGCGCGGCCCAATAGAGCTCGCGCGGCGGCGTCTCGACGATGTTGTCGCCATCGACGATCTTGAGTGTGTCGATGGCAGGCTGGCCGCACACGACGCCGTCGAGGGCACGGTCGCCCACAAGCACGTCGATAGCGTGATCGATGGCCTCGGTCGTAATGAGCGGACGGGCGCCATCGTGAATGGCGACGTATTCAAAGCCCGCCGGCACCGCGTGCACGCCTGCGCGGGTGGAATCCTGGCGGGTCTCGCCGGCATCGGCAAAGCTGATGGGCGTGTTATACGAATACGGGCTGATGGCCAGGCGGCGCATCTCGGCGCGGCGCTCGGCAGGACACACCACCACGATGTGGCCGACCTTGTCGCTCCGATCGAACGCACGGATGGACCAGCTCATGAGCGGACGGCCCGCCACGTTAACGAGCTGCTTGCCGCCGGGATTTCCAAAGCGCTGGCCGCTGCCGCCGGCAACGACCACGGCGCATACGGGCGCCATTATGCGTTCCCCTGTTTGGTGCCCTTCATGCGGTACAGCGAGTCCGCAAGAATGGCAGGGTTGTTGACGCCAAAGTCGCCCAGGCGCTCCGGATCCTCGCTGATGTCATCCATGAGCTCCTGTAACGAGCCGTACTCGTCGACGATCTTCTCGGCCACGCCGTCGCGCACGACGGACACGCGAGAAAGCGTGCGCAGGCCCAGCGGCGTCATGACGGAGTCCTCGTCCAGGTCGTCGTAACCCAGAACCGCCGCCACATGCTGCGGGTCGGACAAGTCCTTGGGCGTCATGCGGCTCAGGTTGGCGCGGATCTTTTCGGCATTGGCCTCGGAGGAATCGCTCGCATAGTCGCGAATCATCAGGTCGTACTCGGTATCCATGCTGGAGCCGGCGAGCTGCTCGAGCTGCATCTGCACGAGCTTGCCCTGGTTGCCCAGCTTGACAATGCAATCCTTAAGCTCAGTCTTTGCCTGCTGCATGATCTCGAAGCTCGAGAAAATCCCGGTAATGTCGGCGAGCGTAACGTAGTCATCGAGCTCGAGGGCCGTCAGACGCAGCAGGGAGCGGTCGAGCGACTGACGGGTGGTCTGGAGCGTGGCGACGAGCTGGTTGACCGAGCTCATGATGGTGGTGACAGGCTGGATCTCGTAGCTCTTACCGTGGACGTACACGTTGACGACGGCACGACGAGCCGAAACCGAGATCACGATGGCGTCGGTGAGCACCGACATGCGAGCGGCAGTACGGTGACGCATGCCCGTTTCACTCGTGGCGAGCGAGGGATCGGGATTGAGGTGGAAGTTGGCGCGCAGGATCTGGGTGAGGTCGCCATCGATGACGATGGCGCCGTCCATCTTGGAAAGCTCGAACAGGCGGTTCGAGGTAAACGAAATGTTGAGCGGGAAGCCGTCGTTACCGGCAGCGAGTACGTTTTCGGTGTCGCCGACGCAGATAAGGGCACCCAGGTGACCAGCAATGATCATGTCGAGGGCGGTGCGGATCGGCTGGCCGGGGGCAGTCAGGCGAATAGCCTGTTCCATACGCTTTTGCAGCTCGTTCTTATCCAAGGCATCGCTCCCATCGTATACGCTCCATAAACGCTAAATAGTTTCTCACGGTTTGTCCCCGCAGCGCTTGCGAAATCCGATGCTTACAGAATGAGCGAACACCGCTGGGGTAGTCAAAAGAGCCCCAACCCAAATGAGCTGCTTATGTGGTAGCATCGGGGTTCACATGAATGAGGGAGTAGTCGCGTGACCGGGTTCGCCTCCGGTGGCGCGGTAAGTCAACACACTGGCCGATGCGGCCTGGCTTGCCTTAATGAACGAGACTCGTGGCTGTGCGCGCAACGCGTACGCCACGGGTCTTTTTTGTTACTCCCCCAAGAGGTACACGCGGGCCCGCCCGCAGAGAGAGAGCCAGACTATGGGACTCGCAGAGCTCGTGCTGCTCGCCGTTGGCCTTTCGATGGACGCCTTTGCCATATCCATCTGCAAGGGCCTTGGCATGAAGAAGATCAACCTTAAAGTCGCCGCGGTGCTCGGCCTGTTCTTTGGCGGCTTTCAGGCCGGCATGCCCGTAATCGGATGGGCGCTTGGCAGTCAATTCATGGGCATCATCGGACCCATCGACCACTGGATCGCCCTTATTCTGCTCGCCTTCATCGGCGGCAAAATGCTGTGGGAGGCCTTTACCGAGGACGAGGACGAAGGCGACAACAAGAATGCCGAGAGGATTGACCTGGGCGAGTACCTAATCCTTGCCATCGCCACCTCGATTGATGCCCTAGCCGTAGGCATCTCGTTTGCGGCACTCTCGGTCGACATCGTTCCCGCCGTATCGCTTATCGGCGTCACAACGTTTATCTTCTCTGTCGCCGGCGTGGCGATTGGCCACACCTTTGGCGCACGCTACGAAAAACCCGCCACCATCGTGGGCGGCATCGTGCTCATCCTCATCGGACTTAAGATCTTGCTTGAGCATCTGGGGATTTTGGCGCTGTAACGCCAAACGCAATCGCTCAAAACTCAACGCCAGTACAAGGCCTCATGCAAAGTTTTGCATGAGGCCTTTTCGTGCAGACTTTTGCATGTCATACTGATATGCAAAAGTCTGCATGTTGGAGATCGCCATGGATACCCTTCCCATCACCACACCACGCCAAGCTGGCATCTATGTGCGTCAGGCACGCGAGTCGCAGGAAATCACCCGTGCGGCCCTCGCTAAAAAAGCCGGCGTTTCGGAGCGCCTGCTCGCATCGCTCGAGCTAGGAGACGCCACGGGTATTCGGCTCGACAAGTTGTTGGCGATTTTCGACGCTCTTGGACTGGCGCTCGCAGCACAAGGGGATATAGGCGAAACGAAAAATGAGCAGCCAGTCGACGCCCCGCATGCCGATCAACCTTGCAGCACCTCCAGACGCCATCACGCTCAACGTCTTCATCATCGCAACCGTCGCAGCACAACTATTCCGGCTCTTGCAGATACCCCCCTTACGTCCGAGCTCTACGACAGGGCCTTCGCCGATTTCGCCATGTCCAATCTCGGAGTCTCGATTGCCGCTAACGCACCCGCCCAAGCCAAGTCTGAAGGGAAATAGTCTATGGTCAGAAAAACGCTTCGGACTATTATTTGCGGCGTACCTGCGGGAACGCTCGCACAGGATGAGAAAGGTCTTATCAGCTTTTCCTACGACCAAGACTACGACGGGCCAGCCCTATCGACCAACATACCCGTATCAAATCGCACATACGGCCAACAGGTCATGAATCCGTACCTGTTTGGCCTTCTACCCGACAGCGAGAACCAACGAAAAGCGATTGCCGCCGAATTCGACGTTAGGCCCAACAATCCCGTTGCACTGCTCAGCCGTATCGGACTCGACTGTCCGGGCGGAGTGCAATTTTGTGCCGAAGAAGATATCGACGCCGTCCTGCATCGCTCCGGCGAATACCGCCCTATAGACGACCACGAAATTGCTCTCCGTCTCAAGTCAATCAGAGATGACCGCGATGCATCGTGGATGGGTCTAGATGAAAGTTGGTCACTTGGAGGCAACCAGGGCAAGTTCGCGCTCGCGTTCACAAACGACCGCTGGTGCGAATGCATGGGGTCCTCGCCCACGACGCATATTTTCAAAAATGGCGTTATCGGATTTAAACTCGAGGCTCTCAATGAGTTTGTCTGCATGAAAAGCGCCCAGCGCGCCGGTATCGCAACGGCAAACGTCGAATATCGTATGTTTGAGGACGAACCTGCCCTCATTGTTGAGCGCTATGACCGCGTGAAAGTCAAAGACGGAACGATCAGGCGCCTACATCAAGAAGACCTCTGTCAGGCACTTGGGGTGATGCCCGCCCAAAAGTACACGGCAGACGGCGGCCCGACCACACGCGACATTCAAGAGCTCCTCGTAAATACGAGCCACCATCAACTTAACCTGTATCTGTTTACGCAGATACTGTTCTTCAACGCCATTATCGGCGCACCGGATGCGCACGCGAAAAACTATTCCCTGCTCCTTGGAAACGACGGCGCAGCCATGATGGCTCGAATGTACGATGTCGCATCGGGCTTGGCGTACGAGCGTATGCGCCGCCGGGCGCGCCTTGCCATGAGCGTTGGCGGCGAAAATCGAGTGGGGCGCATCGGTCCAGGCGCTATCCGCCGATACCACGGTATGGGCGACCCCGCGCTGGAGGCGGCGCTCACCGATGCCGGGCTATCCGAGAAGTTTTGCTTTGCGACCATGATGGACCTCGCCTACGAGGTGCCCATTTGCATGGAAGAGATCATGGACGAATACGCCGACCTGCCCGGCATGGCGGACCTGCGCGAGCACATGCTCGGCCCCGTCCGCGAAAACTGCCAGCGCACCCTCGACCTCATCAAGGCGGATATGGGCTAGGCGCCAATCAATCCACATTTCTTAAAAGAAGAGGGGGGCACCCGTCGCAAAAGTTCGGATGCCCCCTCTCGTAATGTCATTTGCAATCCGCTAGCACGTGGCTCGAACTGCTGCTAGCGCGACCCTTACGCGGCAAGGCGCTTGAGGACGTCGATGAGCAGCTCGTAGAAGCGCTCGGCAGAAGCGAGCTCCATGCTCTCGTCCGGGGTGTGGACATCGGAGAGCGTCGGGCCCACGGCGATGGCGTCCAGGCCGTGCAGGGCCTCAGCAAACAGGCCGCACTCAAGGCCAGCGTGAATGGACTCGATGCGCAGCTCGGAGCCAAAGAGCTCGCGATAGCTCTCGACAAAAACGTCGCGGACCGGCGAATGCTCGGCATAGCTCCAGCCGGGATACTCGAACTCGAACTTGGCGTCGAAGCCCAAGACATCGGCCAGCGTCTGCAGGCGGTCCTTGAACTCGTTCTGCAGCGAGGTGATCGAGGAGCGCGGGGACAGCATGATCTTGACCTGGTCGTCGGAAGTGGCGACCACGCCGATGTTGGAGGAAACCTCGACGGAGCCGTCAGTGGCGACGTTGCGGCGAATCACGCCGTTAGGGGCAAGACGCAGGGCGCGGATGAGGGCAAGCGCGGACTTCTGATCCATGGCCTCGACCTCGGCGTCGTCGGCAATCTCGACGGTGCAGGTAAAGCCGGGGTCGAAGACCTCGAGCTCGGCAGTGACGTCGGCGATGATGTCCTTTGCGATCTGGGCCGCGGCCTCGGCGGCAGCGTGGTCGGCGTAAACCAGCTCGGCCTTGCACTCACGGTTGATGGCGTTGTCCTTAGTGCCGCCGTTAAAGCTAACGATGGCGGGCTCGCCGGCGACCATCAGGCGGTCGATGATGCGGGCCATGATGAGGTTGCCGTTGCCGCGCTCCAGGTTGATATCGTTGCCGGAATGACCACCCAGTAGGCCGGAGATGTCGAGCGTGAGGGTGCTGCCGGTCTTGTGCTCGCGCACGATGGGGCAGGTGTAGGTAACAACGACGCCGCCAGCGCAGCTGACGGTGGCAACGCCCTCTTCCTCGGAGTCAAGGTTAATCATGGTGCGGGCGCTAATCTGGGACTTGTCGAGCGTCTCGGCGCCGACCAGGCCAGTCTCCTCATCGGTGGTGAATACGCACTCGAGGGCGGGGTGAGCAATCGAATCGTCGTTGAGCACAGTAAGCATCAGAGCGACAGCAATACCGTTGTCGGCGCCCAGGGTGGTGCCGTTAGCGGTGAGGACGCCGTCCTTCACGACCAGGTCGATACCGTCGGTCGTAAAGTCGTGCTCAACAGAGCCCAACTTGTCGCACACCATATCGATGTGGCCCTGAAGCATCACAGTCGGGGCATTCTCGGCGCCGGCAGAAGCGGGCTTGCGAATGATGACGTTGTAGACCTCGTCCTGGTACACATCGAGGCCGCGCTCCTTGGCAAACGCAACCAGGAAATCGCTGATGCCCTTCTCGTTGCCAGACCCACGGGGGATCGCGCTGACCTCCTCAAAGAAATGGAACAGCTGGGCGGGCTCGTAGCCGGTGATCTTGTAATCCATGGTGCCTCCTTGGCGCAACTGGTTAGACAGTAAGACATGCGCCTTGTATATTCCCAGACTTTGCGTGCATAAACCAGTCGAAGACGCCGAGCGCCCTCGCATCATCGGCTAACGGTGGACCGTATAGCGTAACGGTCACAACTTCCGCAGCTCTACAAATCGAGGCGCCCTTTCCGGAGCGCCTCGATTGCGCGTATCAAATTGTCGCCACGCCTTACAGCGCGCCGGAACCGGCTTGCATCATGCCGCCGGGGCCCGAGGTCACGCCGCCGCTCACGGGCGCGGCGTTGCCAGTGCGCGGTGCCGCCGGGGCGGTATCACCACCGAGCGTGCCCGCCGGACGCGGTGCCGGGATCTCGCCCGTGCCGTGGCTAAAGACAAACTTGCCATCGGCCACGTCGCACAGGACGGTATCGCCCTCGCCCCACTCGCCGGCCAGCAGCTCCTCGGACAGCGGGTCCTCGATGAGCTTTTGAATAGCACGGCGCAGCGGACGCGCACCGTTGGTGAGGTCGGTGCCCTCGGCCACGATCTTGTCATAGGCCGCATCGGTGAGCTTGATGTTCATGCCGTTGGCAATCAGACGCTGGCGCAGGTCGTCCACCAGCAGGTGCGCGATCTTGGTGAGATTCTCGCCCGAGAGCTTCTGGAACACCACGATGTCGTCGATACGGTTGAGCAGCTCGGGGCGGAACAGGCGCTTGAGCTCGCCCATCGCGCGACCACGGATCTCACTCGACGTGAGACCCTGCTCGCCGGTGGTGCCAAAGCCCACGCTCGCATCCTGCGCAATCTCGCGGGCGCCCACATTGGACGTCATGATGATCACGGTGTTGCGGAAGTCGACCGTCTTGCCCTGGCTATCGGTCAGGCGGCCCTCCTCCAGCACCTGCAGCAAGATGTTGAAGATATCGGGGTGCGCCTTCTCGATCTCGTCGAACAGCACGACCGAGTACGGGTGGCGACGAACGGCCTTGGTGAGCTGGCCGCCCTCGTCGTGACCGACGTAGCCCGGAGGGCTACCGATGAGCTTGGAGACCTCGAACTCGCTACCGAACTCGGACATGTCGAAGCTGATGAGCGCGTCTTTGCTGCCAAAGAGATACTCGGCGAGCGTCTTGGCGAGCTCGGTCTTGCCCGTGCCGGTGGGACCCAGGAAGATAAAGCTGCCGCCGGGACGACGCGGGTCCTTGAGCGGCGAGCGGCTGCGGCGCACGGCCTTGGCGACGGCCTCGACGGCCTCGTCCTGGCCGATAATGCGGGTCTTGAGCACGCTTTCGGTCTGCAGCAGGCGACGGCTCTCGCTCTCGGTGAGCGAGGAAACCGGCACGCCAGAGGTCACGGACACGATGTCGGCAATCTGACTCACGTC
The DNA here is from genome assembly GCA_938023705.1 of uncultured Collinsella sp. Lineage (GTDB taxonomy): Bacteria > Actinomycetota > Coriobacteriia > Coriobacteriales > Coriobacteriaceae > Collinsella. The sequence continues at coordinate 3,628 of CALJDJ010000055.1, read as the reverse complement.
GATGGTGAGCGGGCTGGCGTCGAGCTCGGCGGTCCAGGCAGCCTTGGCCTCGGCGAGTTCAATCTCGGCAGCCTTCTGCTGCTCGGTGATCTCGGCGGCCTTGTTCATGTCGTCGCTCTCGGTGGCCTCCTGCGCGGCGGCCTTGAGCTCCTCTATGCGATGCTCGGCCTCGCGCACCGGCTCGGGCGCGCGGTTGGCGGCGATGCGAGCGCGAGCACCGGCCTCGTCAATGAGGTCGATGGCCTTATCGGGCAGGAAGCGATCCTGAATGTAGCGGTTGGAAAGGTTCGCGGCGGCCTCGATAGCACCCTGCGTATAGCGCACATGGTGGTGCTCCTCGTAGCGCGGCTTGAGCGCGGTCAGGATCTTGACCGTGTCCTCGACGCTCGGCTCCTCGACATCGATGGTCTGGAAGCGACGCTCGAAGGCCGGGTCCTTGGTGAGGTACTTGCGGAATTCCTCGGCCGTGGTGGCGCCGATAATCTGGAAGGCACCGCGCGCGAGCACGGGCTTGAGCATGGAGCTCGCGTCGATGGAGCCCTCGGCAGAACCGGCACCGATGATGGTGTGCATCTCATCGATAAACAAGATGACGTCGTCGGCCTCGGTAGCCTCTTGGATCACGTTCTTGAGGCGCTCCTCAAACTCACCGCGATACTTGGCGCCCGCGACAAGACCCGGCAGGTCGAGCGTCCAGATATTCTGGTTCATGAGGTTCTCGGGCACGTTGCCAGCAGCAATCTGCTGCGCCAGGCCCTCGACGATAGCCGTCTTGCCCACGCCGGGATCGCCCAGGATAAGCGGATTGTTCTTGGTGCGGCGCGAAAGGATCTCCATCATGCGCTGGACTTCCTTTTCGCGGCCAATCACGGGATCGAGCTCGCCGTCGCGCGCCTTTTGCGTGAGGTTGGTGGCGAACTGCTTGAGCGTGTCGGTGCCGCTCCCCTTTTGCTGAGAGGCATCCGAGCCGCTAAAGAACGGCAGGCCCGCACCGGGACGACCAGCGCCAGCGCCAGCGAGCGGACGCTTCTTGTCCTGATCCTTGGCAGTGAGCTTTTCGATGGCCTTTTTAATGGAAGCAGACGACACGCCCAGGCGCATGAGGATGTCCATGGCCATGCCGTTGCCTTCTTCGACGATGCCGATCAGCAAGTGCTCGGTCGAAACGTAGGTCTGGTTGTTCTCGCGTGCCACGCGGAAGGAGCGCTCCATCACGCTAATGACGAGCGGCGTAAAGGCAAGCTTGGCAGCCTCGGTCTCCTCGCTGGGCTCGGGAACCGTGGTCTGGACCTCTTTGAGGGTATCCATGATGTCGTCGTAGGAGATATCGAGCGAGCGCAGCGCCTCAGCGGCAATGCCCTCGTCCTCCTTGGCGAGCGCGAGCAACAGATGCTCGGTACCCACCTTATTTGAATGAAGATCGAGCGCCTCCTGCTTGGCCATGGACATGACCTTGCGCGCGCGATCGGTAAAACGGTCTAACATGCTAGTTCCTCTTAGACGAGCTAGTTTTTTCAAACGCAAAGCGCCACTCGTGGCGGCGCTTTGGTCTCTTTACCCATATGGAGTATATGTTAATCGCTGGGGCCTTTTCCGCATGCAGCCATACGACAACGTCTACAAAAAAGGAATTGCCAGGTGCGTCTGCATCGGCCCAACGAGCGTGGATTTTCGGACACCCATTCCACGAGCGTGGATAATCTCCCGTTTTGAGCCCGTAAACAAGCCAAAAACGGGAGATTATCCACGTTCATGTTTTGCGGATCAGTTTCATTTGCACCAATTAGCTGGTGTGGCGCCAGCGAGGGTCGGTGAGTGTACGCGCCACACCCAGGCCAACGGGCAAAAACGCCACGATGAGCACTGCACGCACAAACCAGCCGAGCATATTGACCGTGTCGAATGTGCACATGTAATACATCGAGCGATACAGATACAAGCCCGGCACCATAATGACAATCGATGGCACCGTGAGGGCGATACGTGGGTAGGTGAGCTTGATTTCGGCTAAGCTCGCGAGCAGCCCCGATACCAGCGCGCCGATAAACGCTGCCGCCTCGGGAGGCATACCTACGCTCAGGCCCAGAAAGGGAAACAGCGTCGGCGCATCGACGAGCGTAAGGCGCAAGGTATTGGACACGGCGCCGATCAGCCCAGCTGCCGCGGCCATCTTTACCGGGCTGTTGAACATCACCGAGAAGCCGAATACGCCAACGAAGCTCATCACCACACGCAAGAGTGTAAGAGCCAACGGTGAGAGCCCGAGCGGGGCAAAATCATCCGGTGCCAGCCCCACACACTCGGCAACCATCCAGCCCACAAGGGTCGCCATCACAATAATCGACACGGCATACGAAAGACGCTCAATGCCGCTTCGCATATCGAGCTTAGCGATGTCGAGGCCTGCCGTAATGAGGGGAAAGCCGGGAATCACAAAGAGCATGGCGCCGATATAGCCTTCTTGGTGCGACATTGCCCCCGGTACGACCTGGCCAAGGCCGAGCAATGCCAGCAGATACGAAACGCAAGCGAGCGCAACGCCAATCGTCAGCGCGCTAAACTGGCCAAGACCCTGCTTGAGAATATGAGAGCGAGCAAAGTTGCCAACACCAGCGCCTACGAATGCGCAGGCCATCTCGATAGGGCCGCCGCCGAGCAAAAAGACGAAGGCGCCGCAAGCACAAGCTGCCGCAAGGCCCTGTTGCCAGGGAGAGTAATCGGGTTTTGAACTCTCAACGGTCTTGAGCATCTCGTGGTATTCGTGCACGGTAAACCGGCGCCCATACGTCTCGATTTCCTTTAGGAAGCTCTCCATCATCCAAATGCGATGGGTATTGACTCCCGTTGTGGGCAGGCTGACAACCTCGTTAAAGCAGTGGCCATCTTCGATGCAGGTGCACTCAAACGACAGAAGACTTAAGTCAACGTGGACGGTGACACCGAGTACGGCGGCGACGCGATTCATGGTATCGCGTACACGCCAGGCACCCGTTCCGCTCGCGAGCATAAGCATACCGGTGCGGCAGATGATGGATGACTTATCGGTGAGCGGCGCATCGACGGCAAGCTCATCGCCTGCCGTCACGATCTGGTGCCAGTCAGTTTTCATATGGAGTGCGCCGGCACGAACACCGTGGTGCATGGGGGCTCTCGAAAGCAGCGAGTCAAGGCGCGAAGACTGTGGGGACTCCGTTGATTCGTCCTCAACCTCATCAGTCTCTTCATCGACCAGATCAAATGAGTCAAGCGATGCCGGCTCGCGACGATCGATTAGCTCCTCATCCTCATCGTCAAAGTAATTGAACTGATCGAGCATGTCCTCTTCGATTGCACGCTCGCTCGCGTCGTCCATATAGACGCTCCCTTCCTACCGACTAACCCCCATCCTAGGCAGCAACGGCTAAAGGAAACATAAAAGAGACGACTGTCATGCATGGAAGGCGTAAACCCCCAATGCGCCGGTAGACCCCAGGCGGCTAGGACCGTCCCCAAGTGCCGGCACAAGAGGAACGTCCCTAAGTGCCAACCAGGGCAATACCACAGGTGGAGGACGGACAGCGAGCGACGTCCAGAGCGAACAAGTTGGCATGAAAAAGGCAAGGCATAGACCTTCTGGTCATGCCTTGCC
>CALJDJ010000054.1 GCA_938023705.1 uncultured Collinsella sp. | reverse complement strand
GGACTTGCAGCGACGGACCTCGGGACGCTCTTACACCACGTCTGCGCGCGCCACCCTCGACCCATCCTCAACAATCTAGATCTGTAACATCTGGACCCACTTTTGCCCCTTTACTGTTACAGATCGAGACAAACCAATCTAGCCTGCCGAAAGATCTAGATCTGTAACGGTTACTCGGCAAAATGGGCCCCAGATGTTACAAATCAAGACAAACGGGACCCGCCTGCAAGAAAATCTCAATCTGTAACAACAACTCGGCAAAATCCGTCCCTCATGTTACAGATTTAGACAAACCGTCCAGGCGGGGACTCAACATCTCAATCTGTAACACCTAGCCGCCCAAATCGGGTCTAGATGTTACAGATCGAGATTTTGTTTGAGAGGCCGAGAATTGGACCGAAAATACGGTCCCGGAATAACAAAAAAGCTCGCCGGCTAGGCCGACGAGCTGCAATTTCTTGGTCGCGGGGGCAGGATTTGAACCTACGACCTCCGGGTTATGAGCCCGGCGAGCTACCAGACTGCTCCACCCCGCAATGTCTGGGCGCCTCATGTGCGCAAGAAAGAATCTTACGCGGGAGTTCGGTAAACGGCAAGGAAAATCTCGTAGAGCATAATTCCTTCATATTTAAACTCCTCAGCCCATATCACCGTCAACGAATCGCAGTCGAGCGCCGTCGGCGACGCGTATACAATGGTGCGCGTCCTTTTACGCCGACACCTGGAGTAGACATGCTGCTCGCTATCGATATGGGAAACACGCAGACGGCCATGGGCCTGTTTGACGGAGACGAGCTGGTGCAGTCATGGCGCATGCCCACCGACCGCTCCTATACCGCCGACGAGATCCACGTGCGCCTGATGGGCTTCTTTAAGATGTACGACCTCTCGCTCAACGCGGTCGATGCGATTGCCTTTGCCGGAGTGGTGCCGCAGCTCTCGCGCGAGTGGCACGCCGTGGCCGACCGCATCGCGGCAGACGCCATCGTCATTGGGCCACAGACGGCCGCGGTGACCAAGCTGCGGGCGGCGCGTCCCCAGGCCGTTGGTGCCGACCGCATCGCCAACGCCGTCGCTGCCGAGACCTTCTACGGCGCCCCGGCGATCGTGGTGGACTTTGGCACCGCAACCAATATCGACGTCATCGACGAGGACGGCTATTACATTGGCGGAGCGATTGCGCCGGGCATCCGCATTTCGATGGACGCGCTCGCCGCCCGAGCCGCCAAGCTCGCCAGCGTTCCGCTTGAGGCACCCGAGCACGTCATCGGCCGCGATACCGAGGAGTGCATCAAAGTCGGCGCCGTAACGGGCGCCGCAGCCATGGCCGAGGGCCTGGTCGCCCGCATGAAGCGCGAGCTGGGGCGCGAGGACGCCACCGTTATCGCCACAGGCGGTCTCGCCAGCATCGTCGCCGATTCGACCGACGCCTTCGACGTGGTCGACGGGCAGCTCACTATCAAAGGCATCTGCGAAATCTACCGCCGCATGCAGAGGCTGGGGTAAGGCGGGGTTTAAGTCGAGCGCGAGCGGCGAACTAGGCAACGCATCGGTCCTATTCCTCAAAATCGAAATTTTTTCGATTTTGAGGAATAGGACCTTTTGCTAAGCCTCGCCGCACAACCACCTCGCCAGGTCCACGATCTGCACCCCATCGCGATCCGTGGCCTCGTGATGCGTGCGAGCAAGAATCATCTTGGGATACGCATCGCCAATGCTCAGCAGTGGCGAAATCTCGCGTTCAAACGTCTTATCCGAGCTAATGTCGTCGCTCACCTGGATATAGAGCTTCTCGCTCCGTTTGATTGCTACAAAGTCTATTTCCTTTTTATAGAGCACGCCGACGTATACCTCGTATCCGCGCCGCAGCAGCTCGATGGCCACCATGTTCTCGTATACGCGCCCCCAATCCATATCACGTGTACCAAGCAGTGCGTATTTGAACGCGTGGTCTGCCAGGTAATACTTCTCGCCGCTCTTAAGGTATTTTTTGCCGCGAATGTCGTACCGACGAACTTTATAGAAGGCAAACGCATCGCACAGGTACCCCATGTACGTGCCGACCGTCTTGTTCGTAATCTTTAGCCCATCCGCATTCAAAACATCTGTAATGCTGCGTGCCGACGTTATGTTGGAGACGTTGTCCATCATGTAATCGGCAATGCGCAGCAGTGCCGATTCGTTTCTCACGTTATGCCGCTGCACGATATCCCTCACGATGAGCGTTTTGAAGACATTGGAAAGATATTGGTAGCGCTGCTCCTGCAGTGGATAAGGGTAAGAGCCGGACATACCGCCGGTTCTCGCGTACTCATCGAAGTCGTGATCGACCTCGCCCTCGTCACTATAGAAGCGATACTCCTCAAACGAGAATGGGAAAACCTCGATCTCGAACGTGCGCCCCGTAAAGAGCGTCGACAGATCGCTCGACAGCAAAAAGGCGTTCGATCCGGTGGTGAAGATGTCGTACTGCTCGGATGCATGGAGGCTGTTAATCGCGCGTTCAAAGCCGTCGCACATCTGAACCTCGTCGATAAGCAGGAAGTTTTGCTTGTCGGACACTCGATGCTCTTTCACATAGGCGAGCAGGGCATGATATTCGAGCAGGCCCTCGAACTCGTCGAGGTTGTAATTGATATGGATGACATTCGAATTGGACAGATTTGCCTCCACGTAATCGCGGAGGGCCTCGAGCAATTTTGACTTACCGCTACGGCGAATGCCCGTTATGACCTTGATGTCCGGTACGCCAATAAGGCTCGTCAACGTGTCCATATATGACGTTCTATTGATGAGTTTCATTGGTGCCTCCCTGCGGTCTTCTATCGCTATTCCTCAAAAACGAAAATAATTCAGTTTTGAGGAATAGACTCTGCAACGAATATACCTCGTTAAAGGCCGAGCTGGCTTAATTCTATTCCTCAAAATCGAAAGATTTTCAGTTTTGAGGAATAGGGTGCTGACAACCCATTCCCCAGACAAGCAAGACCCTCCCCGGCACAGCCGAGAAGGGTCTTGTTGTCATCGTTATCTTTGAGTGCGGGCGCCGCGCGCTACAGCCCGCGAATGCGCACGGCCTCGGGCGGAAACTCTTGCTCGCCGGCGTCAGTCTTAATGGTCGCGCGGCCCCAGATGTCCAGGCCCGCAAACACGCCGACCGCGAGCGGCAGGCCGTTGGGCGACACCGCCGCGACCTGACGACCCAGCAGCGGCACCATATCGAAATACTCGCCCAGCACCGGGGCCAGCGGGCCGGCAGCGCCCTGTGGTGTGTTGGCGGCAACCGCCCAGGCGTCAACGCGAGCGAGCACCGCCGCGGCCAATGCCTCGACCAGTACCTCGTCGCCCATATCCACGCCGAGCTCGCCCAGTGCCGAACGCTCAATATCCACCGTCACCGCGGCAAACATGCCCGCGGCACCGGCACCGCCGTTGACGGCGACGCGCGCGAGCGACGTCTCAAACGCAGGCGCGCCGCACACGATGCCACTCGGCCACTGGATGCCCACCTTGCCGGCAAGCCCCAGGCCCGGCGTTGCGGCCGTGCCCGCGAGCGCGTCCATCATGCCCATTGCGGCCACAAACGGCAGGCCGTGGAAGGCGTGCATGTTCACATCGGGGCGCACGACCAGCGAAAACGTCAGCGATGCATCGCCCGCGCTCCACGCGCACCGGCCCGCGGACATGCCCTCGCGGCCCGCGTCACGCGCCGCGTCGAGCTCGGTACCGGCGACAACAGCATTCATCTCGATCATCTACATACGCCCCAATTCGCCCACGATATGGCCCACGCGATCCTCGGGCTCCTTGACCTCGACGCCGTTGAAGCGGAAGAACCGCGCCGGGTCGTGCATCAGGTCCTCGAGCGGCACCAGCACAAAGTCGCGCTCGCCGATCAGCGGATGCGGCAGGCGCAGCTTTTTGCCGCCGTGAGTCTCGCCATCCATCCACAGCAGGTCCAAGTCGATAGTGCGTGGGCCGTTGACCTTAGCCTTCTTGGAACGGTCGCGGCCCAGCTCGAGCTCGATCTTCTGCAGCTCGTCGAGCAGCACCAGCGGCGCCAGCTCGGTTTTGATCTCGATAACGGCGTTGGCAAACGCGTCCTGGCGCGTCTCGTAGGCCGGCTCGCTCTCGTAGATGCGCGAGGAGTTGGACACGCAGGTGAGCGGGATCTCGGCAATCATGTCGCGGGCGGCGCGGATGTTGTCGCAGCGATGCCCCAGGTTGGAACCCACGGCCACAAACGCGCGACGTGGCTGCGGCTTGGCGACAGCCCAGTAACCGTTCAGGAACTGCGCGAAACCGGTGACGTCGTGCACGCGCACGATGTTGGCACCGGCCTGGATGGCGCCCAGGCACACGCCAAACGTGGCGGCATCGCGCGCGGCGGCCTCGGTCACGCCCGAGACGGCGCCCACAAAACGCTTGCGCGACACGGCGCACATGAGCGGATAGCCCAGCGACGCCATCTTGGCGGTCTCGCGCTGGATGACGATATCCTCGTTGGCCGTCTTGCCAAAGCCCGGACCGGGATCGATGCAGATGCGGTCGCGCGACACGCCGGCATGGATGAGCGTGCGGGCCTGATCGGACAGAAAGCCCATGACGCGGCGCATGATGGGCGCCGAATCGGGCAGGGTAAAGCGGCGGAGCTGCGAGGTGGGCACATAGGCTTCCTCACGGCGGGCACTGCGGCGCATCATGGCGGCCAGGTGGTCGCTGGGCTCTGGTGTGGCTTCGGTAGCTGCGGGCACGGTCTCGGGTGCAGCGGCGGCAGGGGCAGCCTGCTCGGCAGTCGGCGTCTCTGGCTCGTCAACAGGCTCGGGCGCGGGCTCCGATTCGCCAAACGGCAGCGAGGGCTGCACCACGCCACCCGGGAGCTTTGCCTCGGGCTTAGGGTCGCCCAACAACTTGCCGCGACGGCGACGAGCGGGCTTCTCAGCCTCGCGCGCAGCCTCGGCGGCCGCCTCGCGCGCCTTCTCGGCAACAAACGCCGCGGCCGAAGTATCGAGCTGCACCGTCGCGTGCGTACGAGCGGGTGCGGCGACCTCGCCGGCGTGCATTACGATGACGCCGCAGGTGCTCGTCTTAACGAACTCGACCATCTTGGGGTCGGTGAAGCCCGTCACATCGTTGACAATCGAAGCACCGCAGCGCACCGCCGCCTTGGCAACCGCCACATGACGCGTATCGATCGAGACGATAGCGCCCTCTTTGGCGAGCGCGCGCACGACGGGCAGCACGCGACGCGCCTCCTCGTCGGGGTTGACCGGGGTAAAGCCGGGGCGCGTGGACTCGCCGCCCACGTCGATGATGTCGGCGCCGGCATCGAGCATCGCCAGGCCGTACTCGATGGCGGCATCCGGGTCGAAGTGCTCCCCGCCGTCGCTAAACGAATCGGGCGTCACATTGAGGACGCCCATGATGCGCGGACGATCAAAGCTGAGCTCGTACTTTCCGCACCGCCATGTCTTGCTGTCGTTCGCCATGAACATCCTCCTAAAATGCCCACGCCGCCGCGCTCGGGCGCTGACGGCGGGGTCGCTTTGCAATCAGTCTTTCTATTGTATCCGCGCGCGCGGACTAGAACGCAAACGCGGCCGCGATGTCGCAAGAAATCAGCAGGTCGGCATTTGCATCCTGATCGGTGGGCGCCAAATTGCAAATGGCCAGCGTATCGCCAGTAAAGTAACGCGTAAGGCCCGCCGCCGGATACACTACGAGCGAGGTTCCGCCCACGACGAGGGCGTCGGCTGCGGCGATGGCAGCAACGGCGCCGGTAAGCACACGCTCATCGAGCGGCTCTTCGTAGAGGACCACATCGGGCTTGATGCGACCGCCGCACGCAGGACACACGGGCACGCCCACGGCATCCTCGTGCTCGCGCGCGCAAATCCATTCGGCGCTGTAGACCGCGCCGCACGTCTGGCAGATATTGCGGTGGACCGAGCCGTGCAGCTCAAACACGCGCCGTGAACCGGCCACCTGATGCAGGCCATCGATGTTTTGCGTCACCACGGCGTCGAGCTTGCCGGCACGCTCCAGCTCGGCCAGCTTGGTGTGGCAGCAGTTGGGCTTGGCGCCAAGCGCGATCATCTTGGTGCGGTAGAAGTCGAAGAACTCGGCCGGATGCGTCTCATAAAAGCTATGCGAGAGCATAGTCTCGGGCGGATAGGAAAACCGCTGGTGATACAGACCGTCCACGCTGCGGAAATCGGGAATGCCGCTTGCCGTGGAAACACCCGCGCCGCCAAAGAAGACCACGTGGCTATGGGTTTCGAACAGCTCCGCCAGCGCGGCGGAGGCCTGCTTGGGATCCGATATTGCCTGCGTCATATATGTCCTCCGTCCGTGTCTCCGGGACGGCGGCGTTCGCACTATCACTCGCGGACTCCGCCCCGCTCTAGTTGCGTTAATCTTAAGCCTGCCAACCCCGTCGAAAGGACACCATGCCTCAGACTTACACCTTTGCCTCGTGGAACGTTAACGGTCTGCGCGCCGTGCTCAAAAAGGACCCGAGCTTTATCCAGATCGCGCAGGAGCTCGATGCCGACATCCTGGCGCTGCAAGAGACCAAGCTGCAAGAGGGCCAGGTCGATATCGACCTGCCCGGCTATCACCAAACCTGGAGCTACGCCGAGCGCAAAGGCTATTCGGGCACCGCGGTCTTTAGCCGCCAGGAACCGCTGCGCGTGCTGCACGCCGATGCCCTGCTGCCCTACGCCGGCGAGGGCGAGGCGGCCGAGCTCGTAGCGCAGGCTGCAACCGAGGGCCGCGTCTGCGCGCTCGAGTTCGACAAGTTTTGGTTTGTCGACGTCTATACGCCCAATGCCCAAAACGAGCTCGCGCGCATCGACGTGCGCATGGCGTGGGACGATGCCTACCGCGGCTTTTTGGGCGCACTTGAGCGCGAGGGCGGCAAACCCGTCGTAACCTGCGGCGACTTTAACGTTGCGCACGAGGAGATCGACCTTAAGAACCCCAAGTCCAACCGCGGCAACGCGGGCTTTTCGGACGAGGAGCGCGGCAAGTTTACCGAGCTGCTCAACGCCGGCTTTACCGACACCTGGCGCGCGGCAAACCCCGACGTCGAGGGCGTCTACAGCTGGTGGAGTTACCGATTTAATGCGCGCAAGAACAACGCCGGCTGGCGCATCGATTACTTCCTGGTGAGTGACGCCATCGCCGACAACGTACGCGACACCGGCATCCGCGGCGACATCTTCGGCAGCGACCACTGCCCCGTCACCCTCGCGCTAGAGCTCTAGCCCCAGCTGATCCCCTGGGGACGGAGGAAAACGAATCATTTTGGGCCTCGTGGGGGTATCCACGTGACCCATCCGCCACGAAACACGCCCATCTACTACGTTTAAGCCACCACCCTCAACCACAGCGAACAACGCAAAAAGAAAACCGCACGTAGAAAGCCTGCGGTTTTTCATAAAACGCGGTCATGGTCGGGACTATCAAGCTAAACGTAGTAGATGGGCCAGTTTCGTGGCAAGCGCCGTCAACTGATTCCCTGGGGACATCTGGGGACGGAAGAAAATGGATCAATTTGGCTCTCTGAGGGCCACGATGCCCGTCATATCAGCCGGCCATTCCAAAACTATGCCGGTTTACGGGGCTGAATCGCGAACCCCCAACCATATGCAATTCCGAGATAATAAAACGCAGGTAGACGGTGTGCCCTATTTCGAAAAATGCTGGTATGGTCGGCCCGCGCCAATCTAGCCCCGTAAACCGGCATAGTTTTAAAATGGCACTTCGGCAGTATTGATTCCCGCCCCGGCGCGACCAGCCCTACAGCCCGTATTTCACGACGACACGGTTAATGCGACGGCACCAAGGCTTGTACAAGGCGGCCAAAAACACGCAGGTCGCAAGGCCGTGCGTAATATCGAACGGCACTGCCGTGGCAAGACGCGCCACGGCACCCGCCCAAGTAAGCGGCTGTACAAAACCAATGATGTCATACGCGTTGATCACGACGCCATACAGCAAGCCCGACGCAAAGCCATACGCCAACAGTGCCGGCATTCGCACGGTTCCATCGGCGCGGTCAAACGCGCCCGCATGCGCCAGTGCGCCACCGATATAGCCCACCAGACCCCAGGCATACATCTGCCACGGCGTCCACATGCCCTGCCCAAAAAAGAAATTGCTGGTCAGCGCTGCCAACACGCCAACCATAAAACCATTGCGGCGACCAAGCGTCGCCCCCGCGATAATGGCGATGGCGCTCACCGGTTTAAAGTCGGGAATGGGGCCAAACAAGATGCGCCCCGCCGCGGCCAACGCCGCCAACACCAGCGTGGGCATAATCTGGCGCAGGCCCGGGCGCGACGCCTCGTAACCCGCAAAGAACAGTGCGAGCACGAGCGCCACTACAACCAGCATGGCAAGCGCCGCCTGCTCAATGCCCACCAGCAACGCCGCAGCCATCACGGCTGGCACCGCCAGCAGCAGCGGGATCTCCAGTTTTGCAAGCAAGCGCGAGAAACGACAGTCCGTCATCCCATCACGCCCTATAGAACACGTTGTCGGCAAAGAAGTCGGCCGGGGGCTCCATGCAGGCAATCTCGCCGTCAAACATCATGGCGACGTCGTCGGACACCTGCTCGGCAAAGTCTAAGTCGTGCGTGGCCATGATGACGGTACCGCCGGCATTCGCATGGTCACGCAGGGCGCGGGCGATGATGCGGCGGCTCTCCAGGTCCAAGCCCTTCGTGGGCTCGTCAAGCAGCAGCAGCTCGGGGCCAATCAGCAGCAGCTTTGCCAGCGCGAGCAGCTGGCGCTGTCCGCCCGAGAGGTCGTAGGGGTGGCGCGTCTCCAGGCCGTCCAATCCCAGTTGCGCCGCACGCTCCCGCGCCAAGTTCTCGTCATATCCGCAGGTCGAGGCCCATTCCATCAGCTCATCGCGAACCGTCTCGGCGACCAGCAGGGCCTTGGGATTCTGTGGCAGCAGCGCCGCCGAAGCCGCTCCGCGCACCATGCGGCCGCGCTGCAGCTTGGCGGTCTTGGCCAGCACCGAGAGCATCGTCGACTTGCCGCAGCCGTTTCCGCCCACGACCGCATGCACCGCGCCGGCTGAAAACGTCACATCGAGCCCGCGCAGCACCCAACCGCCAACGCGATCGTAGCGAAACCAGCCTTCCGACAGGGTGGTAGCCGACCCGCCGTGCATTTTTTGGAGTATTCTGCCTCCATCCGTGCGCGGGAAGGCTTCCGAGCCGTTCTCGAGTGACGTTTGCGCCACAAATTCGGACGATTTGTCCAATTCCGAACTTTTTTTCGCGCTCGCTACGTCCCCGGGCGGCTCCAGAGAGCCCAAATTGTCCTCACGCCTGCTGAATACTCCGTTTTTTGCACATCGGATGGCACCCCACCCCAACATGTCATCGGAAAACAGCGATTCTCGGCGTCCCAAAGAAGCCATATCCGCCACCTCGCGCACACGACCGCCCTCAATCCGGTACGCACACGTCGCATACTCGAGCATCGGCCGCGGTTGATGCGTAGCCACAACAACCGTGCAGCCCAGCTCACGGTTCGCGCGAAACAGCGCGTGCAGAAAATTCTTCTCGGCAACGGGATCGAGCTGAGACGTGGGCTCGTCGAGTAGCAGCACACGCGGACGCAGCGCCAGGACGGCGGCAAGCGACAGCAGCTGTTTGCGGCCACCCGAAAGCGTATCGGTATCGCGATGAAGCCAGTCCTCCAGACCAAAGAAATAGCTGGTCTCGGCAACACGGCGGCGCATCTCGTCGCGCGACATGCCTAAGTTTTCCAGGCCAAACGCCATCTCGTGCCACACGGTCTCGCACACAATCTGGTTCTCGGGATCCTGGAACACGTAGCCCACGCACTCCGCAGACGCGCGCACGTCCATGTCGGCAACGTTCTCGCCCAGCACGCGCGCATCGCCAGTGCGCTCGCCCGCCGGAGCGATCTCGGGCTTGAGCAGCGACAGCAGCGTCGACTTACCCGATCCGGTACCGCCAACAAGCAGCGCAAATGCACCTTGGGGGACAGACCAGTCGAGCCCCTCGAGCACCGCAGCATCAGCCCCGGGGTAGGTAAAGCTCAGGCTCCGCACCTCAATCGCCGGCATATCCGGGTCGCACGCCGCGCCCGACACCGGGCCACTATCCAACCGAGCCATCAGCCGAACCTCTTCTCATCGATCGCATGCAGCACGCAGGGCAGCACCATCCAGGCAGCGTACACGACATAGCCCAGCCACGGCGCGGGCACCGAAAGCTGCGGGTAAAACGAATACTGCGTTGTCGCGGTCCATGCCACCGCCACCGCGGCGGTACCAAACACTGCAAGTCCAACCAGCGCGGCAACATCGCCGCGCCTCAGCCGATACCGCGCATACGTCGTACGGCGCGACGCAGCACCCCACCCGCGCGAGCGCATGGCATCCGCGCGCTCAAGCGAATCTTCCATGCCCCAGCCCATCAGCACGCTCGAGGCCCGCAGGCGCGAACGCACGGGGTCGGCCGGCGCGCGCCCCGGCACATCGATCGCGTCCTGCACCGCCAGCACCGTGCGACCGCGGCGCAAAAACTGTGGGATAAGCCGCATGCACATCGAGATCATGAGCGCGATCACCGGCGCGGCGTTGCCCAAAAGCGCAAGCACCTTATCGTATTCGAGCATCGACGCCGCGGCCTCAAACCACAGCACGCTCGCCACAAACAGCCCACCCATGCACAGGCCGTACATCATGCTCTCCAAATACACCACGCGCATGCCAATATGGAAAAGCTCGGTCGAGCCCGATGCGCTAAACAGCGGGTTGACCAGTGCAATGATCAAAATCACCGGCAGCTGCCAGCGAAGCGCGCCCAACGTGCGGGCAGCCCCGCGCGTCGCAAATCCATACGCCAACCCGCCCGCGAGCGACAGCGCAATCAGCACCGGTTGCATCGAGAACATGGTGAGCCCCAACGTCAGCACCATGTAGAGTGACGGCACCGCCGGATGCGACATCGAGAATGCCGCGACGGGCTCGTTGCCCGATTCCTCTCGCATGATATCCACGGGCACCCCCGTCCCCTCGCTCAAACGACAACGCCGCAGCGCCTCCGCCATACACAACCAGCGCAAACGCCGCACCGCCGGCCCAAGCATCAGCTGCCGCAAACCAATCGTTACGCGCTCGTCATATGCCTGCGGTATCATATTGCGCCGTGTATCGTTTCCAAACACACGTCTCTATAACGTAACAGGAGATCACATGGACGCAACCGCAATTATCCTCGCTGCCGGCGAGGGCACCCGCATGAAGTCGAACCACTGCAAGGTTTCGCACAAGATCCTGGGTAAGCCCATGGTCCAGTGGATCGTCGACGCTACCATCAAGGCCGGCTGCAGCCGCGTCGTGGTTGTCATCGGCAGCCACGCCGACGAGATGCGCGCCCTCATCGACGGCGCCTACGCCAACAGCGCCACCAAGGTCGAGTGCGTCGAGCAGACCGAGCGTCTGGGCACCGGTCACGCCGTGAAGGTCGCGCTCGAGGCCTGTGGCATCACGCAAGGCCCCGTCGTCGTGCTCAACGGCGACCTGCCGCTCATCACCGCCGACACCGTCGCCAAGTTCGCACAGACCGTCGCCACCGGCGAGCTCGCCTGCACCGTCATGACCATGACCCCGCCCGATCCTTTCGGATACGGCCGCATCAAGCTGGGCGCCGATGGTCAGATCGAGCGCATCATCGAGCAGAAGGACTGCACGCCCGAGCAGGCCGCCACACTGCTGGAGTGCAACGCCGGCTGCTACGCCTTCGACGGTGCACAGCTCGCCGCCCACATTGACGAGATCGGCAACGACAACGCGCAGTCCGAGTACTACCTGCCCGATATGCTCGAAATTCTCAAGGGCCACGGCCAGGCGGTCTCCATCTTCCACTGCGATGATTACCGCGACGGTCTGGGCGTCAACAGCCGCATCCAGCTCGCACAGCTCACCGCCATCGCGCGCGACCGCATCAACGAGCACTGGATGGCCGAGGGCGTTACCTTCATCGACCCCACGCAGGCTTGGATCGGCCCCGACGCCGTCATCGGCCGCGACACCATCGTGTGGCCGCAGACGCACCTGATCGGCCACGTCACCGTGGGCGAGGAGTGCCAGCTCGGCCCCAACAGCCGTCTCACCGACACCACCGTCGGCAGCGGCTGCGTCATCGACGAGACCATCGCCATCGAGGCCGTCATCGAGAACGGCGTCGACTGCGGCCCGCGCGCCTACCTGCGCCCGGGCACCCACATGCTCGACGGATCCAAGGCCGGCACGCACGTGGAGATCAAGAAGTCCACGATCGGCGAGGGCTCAAAGGTGCCGCACCTGTCCTACATCGGCGACACCACCATGGGCTCCGGCGTCAACGTGGGCGCGGGCTCCATCACCTGCAACTACGATGGCGTGCACAAGCACAAGACCGTCATCGGCAAGGACGCCTTCATTGGCTCCGACACCATGATGGTCGCGCCCGCCCAGATCGGCGACGGCGCGCTCGTGGCCGCCGGCTCCGTCATCACCGAGCCGGTCCCGGCCGACGCACTTGGTCTGGGCCGCGCCCGTCAGGTAAATATTGAGGGCTGGGCCGCCGATTACCGCCGCCGCCTGCACGAGGACGACGAGGTATAACGTTTTACCAAGCACAAAAGGAGCTGCTCCATGGGGGCGGCTCCTTTTTCTATCGTGACCTGCGCAACCGGATGAGTGGTCGGTTCGTGTCCGTTGGCGGTAAAGACGTTATCAGGACCCGATAAACCCCGCCGCGCGGTTACAATGCAACAAGGCATCTATATGGCATTCGATGTATAAAGGAGAAGGGTAATGCCGATTAATGATCCCGAGAAGTCGGAGAATATGCGCAAGTCCATCCGCGTGTATTCCGGTTCCTCCAACCGTCCCCTCGCTCAGAAGATTGCTGAGTACCTTGGGGTCGAGCTTTCGGGCCTTACGCTAAAGCAGTTCGCCAATGGTGAGATTTACGCCCGCTACGACGAGACCGTCCGCGGCGCCGACGTCTTCCTGATTCAGTCCGTGGCCGGCGGCAACGTCAACGACATGCTCATGGAGCTGCTCATCGCCACCGACGCTGCCAAGCGCGCATCCGCCCGCTCCATCACCGCCGTTATCACCCACTACGGCTATGCCCGCCAGGACCGCAAGGCCGGCCCGCGCGAGCCCATCACCGCCCGCCTCGTCGCCAACCTGCTCGAGCGTGCCGGCGTCAACCGCATCATCACCCTCGACCTGCACCAGGGCCAGATCCAGGGCTTCTTCGATATCCCGGTTAACCACCTGTCCGCACTGCCGCTGTTTGGCCAGTACTACAACGACATGCACTTCGACACCGACAACCTGGTTGTCGTCTCCCCCGACGTGGGTCGCGCCAAGGCCGCCAAGAAGCTGTCCGACATGCTCGGCTGCGACCTGGCCATCGCCCACAAGGGCCGTCCGCGCCACAACGCCGCCGAGGTCATGGGCATCATCGGTGACATCAAGGGCAAGACCTGCATCATCAACGACGACATGATCGACACCGCTGGCACCCTGTGCGCCAACGTCAAGGAGCTCAAGGCTATGGGCGCCGGCGACATCTACGTCTGCGCCACCCACGGCATCTTCTCCGGTCCGGCCATCGAGCGCCTGAACGATGCCCCCATCGTCGAGTGCGTCGTCACCGACGCCATCCCCGTCGAGGTCGGCGGCAAGATCAAGACCATCTCGGTCGCCGAGGAGTTCGCTCAGGCCATCTCCGCCGTTTACCACGAGGAGCCCGTCTCCACGCTCGTCGGCGGCGACTTCGCGCTGTAGTCCAACGCGTATCGCATCATCTTTGATGTTTTTAAAGGGTCGGAAGCTCGCTTCCGACCCTTTTTCTATTCCTCGCCAATCCGCCCTGGACAGTTAGTTCAGATACGTATTTTTTAAAGCTCCAAAGGTCCGTTCGGAGCCTTCTGAGCTCCCCGGCGGATGCCATGCCGCCCGAAGCTCATCGTTTTCGAGTACAACCGCCGCATATATTATCTTCAAATCGCCCTCGAAGGCCCTTAGAAACACCTCGAACGCCCGCCGCCTTATACGTATCTGAACTAACTGTCCAGTAGCCATCGTCAACCTTCTCGGCAGAGCTCAATTTCCTGCAATCCCCTCAACCGATTCCACCGATTTCCTAACACCCGGCCGTTCATGGCGCCCAGCACCCCGCTGAGCGAAAAGAACGGTATGGCGGTCGCATTCTGCCGCCAACTTAGTACGTTATAGCTATGACGACCGTGATTTCACATTTCTCCGCCCTCCGCGCAATTCGTCGCGCACGACGGGCGTACTCTGCCCTACCCTGGAGCTCCATTGATAGTGAACAGCAAGCACAGGCCTTGGCTAGCTGCATTCCCAATAATGACGCGATAGACTTTGGCGCACTTTCGATACTCGACGCCTGGAATGAAGATGATTCCGAGCTGCTCGATCTTCTCGTTTCAAACGAAGGCAACCGACGCCCCGACAAGCGACTTCTTCAGCATATTCTCTCCGCTCCGCTTCCTGAAGGTGCAATTATGCACGTCGAGGCCGACATCTACGCAACGTCTCCTGCCATGACAGCCATGCTTTGTTCTAAAAATGAATCAGTCGCCAAAACCTTGATGCTTCTCATGGAACTGGTCGGAACTTACTCCCTTCCTCCCGGGGCAACATACCCCATTGCCCATGACGACATCTGGCCCAAGGGCGATGGCTACGAAGCGACGGGCGATCTTGATTGCCTGGGCAACCAGTCAGCGGCCGAACAACAGAACGAAACCCGCTATGAACAGGCGCACTACAAATGCGAGCCCGCCACGACCATCGAAGAGCTCGAGGCGGTCGCACGGTTCGCCAAAAGTAGCTCATACGCCTCGTTTCGCACGGCAGTCAAACTCGCCCGGGCTGGATCCGCATCCCCAGCCGAATCCCTAATGTTTGCCGTTCTCGGAGCGCCCATGCGCTTTGGCGGATTCGGATGTTGCAGCCTGCCCATGGGAGGCCTGCTACTCAACCATCGAATCGACTTCGATACTCTTGCGGTCAACATGTCCTCGGGCATCCCCTATGCCATCTGCGACCTATATTGCCCGGCAGCCGGAGTCGACAACGAATACAACGGAATTGGGCATGAGCTTCAAAACGCTCGCATCCACGATGGCAATCGAAATAATGGCCTCAAGGCCATGGGCATCCACGTCCTGGTTATCAATCGCGACCAAATGAAAGACCTTGTTGCACTCGAAGCCTTCGCCCAAACGATGCATCGACTCGCAGGAGTCTGATTCCGGTACCGTATCAAGGGCTATCGCAAGCGTCAGGCCGCTTGGCTCAACGCTCTGCGGGCCGGAACCGGCCTCGCGCCGGTCTAAACGGCGAATCACCCGTGCGCCGTCGAGCAGGGCTGGGCAGTTAGTTCAAATACGTATAAATGGACGCATTGAATTAGACTGTTTTGCAGCTATCTCTATACCATTCGCCCTATTTGAAGGCAGGGTAGACTTCAAAACAGCGCCATATGGACTAACTAAAGCTCCAAAACAACGTATCGGCATTGAATTGAGTAATTCGAGTCCTCAGAACTTATACGTATCTGAACTAACTGTCCACCTCGGATTTCGACGTCCGTCCAAACGCCCCCAAACGCCCTCAATTACCCTCCATTTGACAGCGGCAACAGGGTCGCTCACCATAGCAGGCGACAAATCAACGAAAGGATGAACATGGCAGCTGCACAGCCGCTTAAGATTCGCATGGTTGCCGGACTCGGCAACCCGGGTGAGGAATATGCCGAGACCCGCCACAACGCCGGCTTTAAGGCGATCGATGAGCTGGCCCGTCAGGCCGGTGTCACGTACTGGAAAAACCAGGCCGGCGCCGAGGTCGCACTCATCAACATCAACGATCCCGAGGAAGAGGGTGGCAAGCGCCAGATCGTGCTGGTCAAGCCGCAGTCGTATATGAATACCTCGGGTGGCCCCATCTCCAAGCTCTGCCGCGAGTACAAGATCAAGGCCGAGGAGCTACTCGTGATTCACGACGAGCTCGACATCCCCGCCGGTGACGTGCGCGTCAAGGTGGGCGGTGGCCACGCCGGGCACAACGGCCTGCGCTCCATCATCGACAAGATGGGCAGCCGCGACTTTAGCCGTATCCGCACCGGCATCGGCAACCCTCCCGGCAAGATGGCCGTGGCAGACTATGTGCTCAAACAGCTGCGCGCCCGCGAGGCCGATGACTTCCAGGACACCTGCGCCCGCGCCGCCGACGCCGCGGGTCTCGCCATCGTGCACGGCGTGATCTATGCCCGCGACCACGTCAACGGCGCCGCCTCCGCCAACGGCAAGCACTAAAACCTACCGTTTAGGGACAGGTTTATTTTGGCAGGTTCTATCTACAGAAACGCCCCGGTGGCCGCATCGCAATAAACCCCGCGCCGCCATACACGCATAACACCCCAAAGGGGGCCGGCCTCATCACAACCCCAGGCCGGCCCCCTTTGCCGTTTTGCCTGATAAAACCGACCAAAATAAACCTATCCCTATTTGGTAGGTCGAAGTGGATAAACCCTTTTCCCAACCGCCGAAGACACACGTAAACAGCATGTCCATGAGGGTATAATTTGTACCGTATGTCTGCACAACGCCTGTGCGCGTACGGTTTTATTCGGGCTACCGTCCATTTCCGTGGAGGCACGGTTCGGCGGCCCTAACAAGAGAGGGGTTCTATGTATAAGATCCTGGAGAAGACGCAGTTCTCGGAGAAGGTGTTCAAGTTCCGCATCGAGGCGCCCGCAATCGCCAAGCATGCGCACGCTGGACAGTTCCTCATGGTTCGCGCCAACGAGACGGGCGAGCGCGTCCCGTTTACCCTGGCCGGCTGGAACGGTGACGAGGGCTGGGTCGAGTTCATCTTCATGGTGATCGGCAAGACCACCGAGATGCTGTCCACCTACGAGGCCGGCGAGTCACTGCGCGACGTCGTGGGCCCGCTGGGCGTTCCCACCGAGATGGCCGAGGGCCCCTGCGCCGTCATTGGCGGCGGCGTCGGCCTGGCAATTGCCTTCCCGGTCGCCAAGCACCTGGTCGAGACCGGCCACGAGGTGCACGCCATCATGGGCGCCCGCACCAAGGACCTCCTGCTCATGGAGGACCAGTTCCGCGAGCTCCTCGACGAGGACCACATCCACATCACCACTGACGACGGCTCCTACGGCGAGCAGGGCGTTGTCACCGCTCCGCTGGAGCGCCTGCTGCAGGACAAGGCCGTGAGCCAGGTCTTCTGCGTCGGCCCCGTTCCGATGATGAAGTTCTCGACCCTCACCGCCCAGAAGTACGACACCCCCATCACCGCGTCGCTCAACCCCATCATGGTTGACGGCACCGGCATGTGCGGCTGCTGCCGCGTCGAGGTGGGCGGCGTGACCAAGTTTGCTTGCGTCGACGGCCCCGACTTCGATGCCACCCTGGTCGACTGGGATGACCTTCGTGCCCGCCAGGCCGCTTACCGTTCCGAAGAGGGCGCGTCCCTCAAGGCCTATGAGGAAAAGAGCTGCGCATGCCACTAGTTAACGGTCGTTTCGTTGCCGATATGAAGTCGCCCCGCACCCCCGATAACGAGGAGCCGGCTGCCGAGCGCGCCTGCGACTTCCGCCCCGTCGACAAGGGCTTCACCGAGGAGATGGCGCTGGCTGAGGCCGAGCGCTGCCTCAACTGCAAGAAGCCGTTCTGTGTTGAGGGCTGCCCCGTCAACATCAACATCCCCCGCTTTATCGAGCAGATCCGCGCGAAGGACTTCGGCGGCGCTCTCGATACCATCCGCGAGGACTCCATGCTTCCCGCCATCTGCGGCCGCGTCTGCCCGCAGGAGAACCAGTGCGAGGGCAAGTGCATCCGTGGCAAGAAGTCCGAGCCCGTGGCCATCGGCCAGCTCGAGCGCTTCCTGGGTGACCGCCCCGAGCTCGCTTCCACGCCCAAGATGGCTCCCAAGAACGGCAAGAAGGTCGCCGTCGTCGGCTCCGGCCCGTCCGGCATCACCTGCGCCGGCGAGCTCGCCCGCAACGGCTTTGACGTCACCGTCTTCGAGGCATTCTTCACCGGCGGCGGCGTGCTGGTCTACGGCATCCCCGAGTTCCGTCTGCCCAAGGCAGTCGTCAAGCGCGAGATTGACGGCCTGGAGGACATGGGCGTCAAGTTTGAGTACAACTCCGTCGTGGGTAACATGGCCACGGCCGAGGAGCTGTTCGAGCAGGGCTTCGACGCCATCTACGTGGCGACCGGCGCTGGCCTGCCCAAGTTCCTCAACGTCCCCGGCGAGAACCTGCCCAACGTCTTCTTCGCGAACGAGTACCTCACCCGCGTGAACCTGATGAAGGCCAACAAGTTCCCCGAGTACGACACCCCCACCAAGCACGGCAAGAACGTCGTCGTCTTTGGTGGCGGCAACGTGGCTATGGACGCCGTCCGTACCGCCAAGCGCCTGGGCGCCGAGCACGCCATCATCGCTTACCGCCGTACCGAGGACGAGATGCCCTGCCGTCGCGCCGAGCTGCACCATGCTAAGGCCGAGGGCGTCGAGGTTCTGCCGCTCGTCTCCCCGCTCGAGTTTGTCGCTGGCGAGGACGGCTCCGTGTGCGCCGTCAAGGTCCAGAAGATGGAGCTCGGCGAGCCCGACGAGTCCGGCCGTCGTCGCCCGGTGCCCATCGAGGGCGCCATCGAGGAGATCCCCTGCGACGTCGCGATCTCGGCTATCGGCACCAACGCCAACCCCTTCGCTGCCAAGATCGGCGGCAAGATGGAGCTCAACAAGTGGGGCTACATCGTCGCCGACGAGGAGACCGGCCAGACCACCGATCCCCGCATCTGGGCCGGCGGCGACATCGTCACCGGTGCCGCTACGGTCATTCTGGCGATGGGCGCCGGCAAGAAGGCCGCCGCTTCCATCACCAAGAGCCTGCTGGGCGAGTAATCACCTACAGCGCTCGCCATCAAACGGCAAAGTCCCCGTCGAGCACACGCCCGGCGGGGACTTTTTTCTATGCCGGCCGCCCCAACCACCACGATGGGGACAGGCACCTTTGTGGTGGTTGGGGACTTGCCCGGTCGTTTTGTCTCAATCTGTAACAGTTGGAGTCCGTTGAGCCCTGCAGTTGTTACAGATCGAGATATTGTGCCGGCCGCCCACGCCGCATCTCAATCTGTAACAGTTAGAGACCAAATATGCCGCCTGGTGTTACAGATCAAGACGTTGGGCTGACGGCCGAACGGTTCATCTAAATCTGTAACAGTTAGAGCCATTTTCGCTGGCTTGGTGTTACAGATCGAGACTATGCAAAAGCCGAGGATAGGCACTGCCGCCAAGGCCTTCCCCTCGGCCTAAAACAAAAACCACCACAAAGGTGCCTGTCCCCTTTGTGGTGGTTTTGGTCGGTTAGTCTTCGAGCTGCGCTACTTTGTAGCGGTAGGCAGCGGCGATAACGTCTTTGCAGCCCTCGCGGCCCAGCTTGGCGCGGTTGACGACGATGTCCTTACCGCTCGTCATCTTCCACTTTCCGGCACTGTAGCGCTTATAGAACGCCTCGCGCGCCTTCTGCTGCTGCTTGACCAGCTTGGCGCCCTTCTTTTTATTAAGGCCACGCTTCTTGCGCACAATCTCGACGCGGTCCTCAAAAGGAGCGGTCACCAACACGGCAATGTGGTTGGGGTTGTTACGCAGCAGGTAATCGGACAGGCGGCCTTCGATAATGCAGCTCTCGGTCTCGCCCAGGTCCAAAATCACCTGGCTCATCTTCTGGAACAACTTGTCCGAGTACGAACGCGCGTCGTAGCGGTCGGGCAGGAACGCCATGTTCTCCACGGCCAGACGCTCGTCGTAGGCGGCCATCTTGTCGAGCGACTCGCCCGCGCGCAGCGACGCACGTACCAGCAGCTCGTTATCGTACAGCGGAATCCCCAACTCGTCGGCAAGCATGCGGCCAATCTCGTGGCCCTCGGCGCCAAAGTCGCGCGCGATGGTAATGACCACAGGATTCTTCTTGTTCTCCAGATCGCTCATCGCGATTCCTTTCTAACAAATGAGAAAAGGCAATTCCTGATTCCCATTTTGTCACTTACGACCGTCCTGGTTTCCCAAGTGCGGCAGATTGCCCCGAAAGAGGAGCGCCGCGTACTAAATGTACGCAAGCGACGATTGAGGGGCAAGGTGCCGTGCTTGGGGAAGCAGGACTATGCGGCCACGATGCGGCGTTGATATGCCCTCACCAGCAGCGAGATACCAAAGTTGAGCACGAAGTACATCGCAAACACCAGGCCGTAGAGCATAAGCACCTGCGACAGGTCGATCGCGTGGGCCATCACGACGTTTGCCGTGTACATGAGCTCGGCCACGTTAATGCCCGAAAGATACGAGCTGTCCTTGATGACGGTCGTGCACTGGCTAAACAGCGCCGGAATGATCGTCTTAAACGTCTGCGGCAGAATGATGTAGCGCATGGTGGCAAAGAAGCCGAAGCCCTGGCTTTGCGCCGCCTCAAACTGGCCACGCGGAATCGAGTTGAGACCGCCGCGCACAATCTCGGCCATAACAGCGCTGGTAAACAGTGTAAAGGCGATGGTCGAAATCACAATGTCCAAACCCTGCACCGTAAAGTAGATAAACAGGATCCACAGCAGGTTTGGCGTGCAACGGAACAGCTCGATATAGGCGCTCACCAAAATACGAAACGGGCGGGGCGCATAGCTTTTAACGAGCGCCAGCACCGTGCCAAAGATGAGCGAGAAAAAAATCGACAGCGCCGAGATCTCGATCGTCTTAACAAAGCCGCCCCAAATGTAGAGCAGGTTGGTCGCGTTGAAGATTTCCATGCGCTAGGCCTCCTCTACGTTGTCGAGCCCCAGCTCGGCGAGGCTCACGCCGCGCGGACGCTCCTTGGAGCGGCGCTCGAGCCACTGCACCAGCATGGCGAGCGGAAAGCAGATGATGAAGTACATAAGGCAGCAGACGATGTATCCCTGCAGGTAACCGTACAGGCTCACAAAGTTGTCTGAACGGTACATAAGGTCGCCGCCGGCCACAAGCGCCAGCACCGACGTGTTCTTGACTAGGTTGAGTGCCTGGTTACACAGCGGCGGCAGAATGATCTTGAATGTCTGGGGCAGCACGATGTACCAGTACGCCTGCGCACGGGTGAAGCCCTGGCTCTGCGCCGCCTCCATCTGACCGCGCGGAACCGCCTCGATACCGGTGCGGATAACCTCCGAGATGTAGGCCGCGTGATACAGGCCCACGCCCAAGAAGCCCAGCACGAACGGCGCGATGCGCACCGGCTGGTCGGCACCGGTTATGGCCTGCAAAAACTGCGGACCAGCCATGTACATAAAGAGCACCTGCACGGGCAACGGGGTGTTCTGGTAAAACTCCACGTACACGCGGCTTATGGCGCGCAGCACGCGCGAACGGGTGGTAGAGAACACACCCAGCAGCGTGCCCAGCACCAGCGACAGCAGCAGACCGGCAACGACCACCTGTAGCGTCACGCCAAAGCCCTCCCAGAAGGGCCCCATGTTTTGAAATGTCGTCGACCAACGGTCGGCGTCAAATAATCCTTCGAGCATTTGATTCCTTCCTTGGACGATGCGCCTATACAAGACCCCAGGTCTTGACCTCTTGGTCGAGCCAGCCGTCGGCCAGACGATCGCAAATCACCTGATCGACCACGGCCGAAAGGTCGCAGCCCTTCTTGGTCGCCACGCCGTAGCCCTGCTCGCCAAACTTGACCTCGGGCTGCAACAGCTCAACGGTCTCGTTCATGTAACCGGCCAGCGTGGAGCGGTCCATGGCAAAGACGTCGATATTGCCGGCGTCGAGCGAACTCTTGATGATGGGATAGCCACTAAAAGCCCTAAACTCGGGCTTACAGCTAAAGCCGTTGTCCTTGATCATCTGCTCGATCAGGCCCTGCGTGGTGGCACCCTGGCTCACGCCGATGACCTTGCCGTCCAGGTCCTCAATCGAGGTAAAGCCCGAACGCTTCTTGACCATGAGTCCCACGTAGTCGGTGCGGTACGGCGTCGAGAAATCCCAGCTCTTCTTGCGCTCGTCGGTGATGGTGTAGGTCGCCGCGACCACGTCGAGTTGGCCGTTATCGATCAGCGGGCCGCGTGTCTTGGGCGTTACGTCGGTAAACTCGACAAGCTCCTGGGCACGGGCTTCCTTGTAGCTCACGCCAAAGACAGCGGCGGCGATCTGGTAGCACAAATCGACTTCCATGCCCTCAAAGCGGCCTTTGGCGGTGTCGTAATAGCCGTAGCCGGGAACATCTTTCTTGACACCGGCATTCAGATGGCCGCGCGACTTGATGGCCGCAAGCT
Organism: uncultured Collinsella sp.; assembly: GCA_938023705.1. Taxonomy (GTDB): domain Bacteria; phylum Actinomycetota; class Coriobacteriia; order Coriobacteriales; family Coriobacteriaceae; genus Collinsella. The sequence goes on along the minus strand of CALJDJ010000054.1, from coordinate 41,280 downwards.
TGGATCCCTTGTCGGAACCCTCGCCGCTGGTGGAGTTGCCGCAACCGGTGAGCGCGGTCCCCGTCAGCGCGAGCATGCCGGCGCCCGCCAGCTGCAAAAAGTGACGGCGCGACACGGCCGCCCTCGTCATATCCGTCATGTCCATCACCGCGCCTAGTGCAGAATCTTGGACAGGAACTCGCGGCAGCGCGGGTTCTCGGGGTTATCGAAGAAGTGCTCGGGCGTGCCCTCCTCCAGGATGCGGCCGTCCTCCATAAAGATGACGCGGTCGGCCACCTGGCGCGCAAAGCCCATCTCATGCGTCACGCAGATCATGGTGATGTCCTCCTGCGCAAGCTCAATCATAACGTCCAGAACCTCCTGGACCATCTCGGGGTCGAGCGCCGAGGTCGGCTCGTCAAACAGGATGATGGGCTGCTTGGTACACAGGGCACGGGCGATGGCGATGCGCTGCTGCTGACCACCCGAGAGATTCTGCGGATACTCGCCGGCCTTATGCGCCATGCCGACGCGCTTGAGTGCGGCGATGGCGATCTCGGTCGCCTCCTCCTTGCTCTTCTTTTGCAGCTTGATGGGCGCGAGCGTCAGATTGCCGAGCACCGTCATGTTGGGATACAGGTTGAACTGCTGAAACACCATGGAGCTGTACTTGCGAGCCATCTCCAGGTGATTCTTTTTGGTGAGCGGCGTACCGTCGATGACGACCTCGCCCGACGTAGGCTCCTCCAGATAATCGACGCAACGGATGAGCGTCGACTTACCCGAACCAGAAGGCCCGATCATTACGAGCTTCTCGCCGCGCTTGACGGTGAGGTTGATATCTTTGAGCACATGCAGGTCGCCAAAGTACTTGTTGAGATGCTTGATCTCGATCATGTCTGCCATGAATGTCCCTTCCCTGCGTTTACACGAGTTGAACTATTGTACGGAAAGAACCACGTTTCCGCAGCCCACGCTACATCCCCGTAAAGAACCCGCAACCTTCCGCCCACTCATTGGGCACAGACTTAAATGAGTACCCCCCGTGGGTACTCATTTAAGTCTGTCCCCAATGAGCACCGAAAATAATACAACCGCCCTTGTTGAGCATAAGTCAGCGAAAACCCGTACACGCGAGCAAGGTGACGTGAAATGAAAGGGCGCAGACCTTATGGTCGCGCCCTTGAAATTGAACGTCAGATTGCCGTGTGTACGGGTTTGCAGCGTCGAGCCGTTACGCGGTTTGGTAAAACCGCGTAACAAATTACGCGAGTTTGGCTCCAACGATCTTTGCTGCTGCCGGCTTATCAAAGTTGCCGCCAGTGGCCTTACCCAGAGCGCCCATGACCTGGCCCATCTGCTTCTTGGACGTGGCGCCCAGCTCGGCGATGACCTGCTCGATCAGGGCCTCGAGCTCCTCGCCCGAAACCTGCGCGGGCAGAAGGCTCTCCAGAATCTTGACCTGCTCGGTCAGGTTGTCGGTACGCTCTTGGTCGGTGCCGGCCTTGATGGACATCTCCAGCGTCTCGCTCGTCTGCTTAATCAGACGCTTGATCATGCTGTTGACGTCTTCCTCGGTCACATCGCGGCGCTCGTTAACCTCGATATTCTTCACCTCGGCCTTGACCTGGCGAATGATGGACAGGCGAACCTTGTCCTTAGCCTTCATGGCCGCGATCATTTCCTTCTGCAGCTCTTCGTTGGTCATCTGCAAATCCTCTCTAATAGCGTGGGCGGCACTCGCGCGAGCACCGCCCCATGATTACTCAGTCGTCGACGAATCGTCGGTCGAACTCTTGGTAACGCCCTTCAGACTCACGTTATAGGGTACGTCCTTGGGCATGGGGTTGACGGTGATGTCGGCATCCTTCTTGTACTGCTCCAGCCACTCGCTGTACGCAGTGCTGGCCGCTTGCGTCTTCACCACGTTGGAGACGTACTTTTTGATGGCCTTGGGCACCTGGTTGATGTCATCAACCTGATTATCGACATGGAAGTAGTCGGTGCACTTGATGATGTGGTAGCCATAGGTCGACTCGATGACTTCGCTCACGTCGCCCTTGTTGAGCCCCTCGAGCGCCGTCTGGTAGCTGTCGACAAAGGTGGTGAGCTTATCCCAGCCCACATCGCCCTTCTTCTCCTTGGAACCGGTGTCCTCGGAGTACTGCTCAACGGCGTCCTCAAAGCTCAGCTCACCGGAGTTGATCTTGTCCAGGCACTCCTGCGCCTTGGCCTTGGCGGCAGCCTTGTTCTCGTCGGAAGCGTCGGAATCAACCTTGATCAGGATGTTCGACGAGCGGCGGGCGTCGTTGTAGCTGGACAGGTTTTCGTTGATGTAATCGACGATCTCGCTGTCCTTGGGCTTGCTCGTGGGCGCGACGGCATCCTTGAGTTTCTGCTGCGCCAGACTCTCCTTGAGCGAATCCTTGTAGGTATCCTCGGTATAGCCGTAGGTCTTGAGGGTCTTCTTAAAGGCCTTGGCACCGCCCGCGCTCTTGCATGCGTCCTTCCAAGCCTTCTCGACCTCCTCGTCCGACACCGTCACGCCGTTCTCCTTCTGTGCCTGTTGAAGCAGAATCTGCTGCGTGTAGGAGTCGATGAGTTGCTTGCGGTACTTCTTGGGCGTGAGGTCGTTGTCGACCAGGTACTGCGCCCAGTCCTTGTCATTGGTGTAGCCGTAGGACGTGCGCATGCTCATGATCTGCTTGGTCACGGTGTCCTCGGTGAGGTTGGTGCCGTTGATAGTGGCAGCTACACCGCCGGTAAGCTTGTAGCCCGAGGTATCCTCTGCCTGCGACATCAGGCCGGAGCACGCCATGGCCGAGACGGAAAGCAGCATTGCCAGCACGCCGATGACCACCAGAACGATCTTGACGGTCTTGGACACGCGGGTCTTGCGCTGCTTCTTGCGAGAGCTGGAGGCGGCGCGAGCCTGCTGCTCGGGCGTCGGCTCGGGTGCGGGGTTCTTTTTCTTATTTGCCATAGTTGGCCTTTCGCATAACGAATCGAACAAACGCCATTGTGTCACAACGCAGCCCCCGCGGCACGCTTGGTGCATTGGGGACAGGTTAATCTGCACCATTTTGGTGCAAAGGGGACAGCTCTGGCAGCCGGCACCTTAGAAGTGGCGGCGGATGGCGTCGACCATGCCCTGGGACGTGGTCTGGCCGAGCACGTCGGCTGCGGCATCGGCGTCCATAAAGATGTTCATGAGCGCCTGCAGGGCCTCGACCTGGCCGCCCGGCTCGGCGATGCCCAGATTGATGACGATCTGCGCCGGCACCGGAGCGCCCATGCCAGCCATAGCGTTAAATGTCACGGGCGCGGCGGGCTTCACCACCGCGATATAGGGCTTGGCCACAAACCCCGGATCGGTATGCGGAATGGCAATGTTTGCCGCCGGCATGGCAAGACCCGTGGGATAGGCATCCTCGCGCGTGCGAACGGCGTCGAACCAACCGTCGGCAATGTAGCCACGCGGTACAAGCTCGCCCTCAAGCCGCGCGAACACCTCATCCGGCGTCGCACACTCCCAATCAAAAAACACCAGCTCAGGCGCAAACAGCGCTTCGTTATCCGCCATGCGCTCACCTCTCTCACCTAGTCATTCAAGAACGTCCCCGATGACTACCCAAAACAAAAGGTGGCCACACGCGCCTTGGCGCCAATGACCACCCTAACCACTCAACTAAATTGCACTGTGCACCGCTAGCCGCGGGGCGCATCAATTGCGACCTTGCCGTTCTCCAGCACGTGGACGCGGCCATCGGCGAGCATCTGCACGACCTCGGGATACAGCACGTGCTCAATCGCGTGGATGTGCTCCTCAAGCGTGTCGACGTCCCAGCCCTCCTCAACAGCCAGCGCACGCTGGGCAATGATGGGGCCGTTGTCGTAGATCTCGTTGGCAAAGTGCACGGTCACGCCGGTCACCTTGACGCCGCGCGCAAAGGCATCGTCAATCGCGTGGGCGCCGGTAAAGCTCGGCAGCAGCGCCGGGTGTAGGTTGACCACACGATTGGGGAACGCCGCCAGCAGCGGCGTGTGCACCATGCGCATGTAGCCAGCCATGACCACATACTCGCAGCCACGCTCGAGCAGCTCGTGCGCGATAATCTCGTCAGCCGCGATGGGGTCGGCATAGACATCCTTGGACAGCGTAAGCGTCTGGATACCTGCACGCTCGGCGCGCTGCAAGCCCTTGGCCGAAGGACGGCTCGACACCACAAGTTCAATCGAGGCGTTGAGCTTGCCGGCGGCGATCAGGTCGATCAGCGCCTGCAGGTTGGTACCCGAGCCGCTGATAAGCACGCCAATCTTGAGCGGCTCGACCGTATCGGTGCCGGTCGGACGGGTATACGGGTCCCAAGCCAGGACCTCGGCGGCAGCCGTCTGCTCGTTAGCGCTCATCGGAGTACACGACCTTACCGGAACCCTCGACGCACTCACCCACGCGGAACGGCTTCTCGCCCAGCGCGACCAGGGCCTCGGTAACCGCGGCTTCGTCCTCGGGAGCGGCGATCAGGCACAGGCCAACGCCCATGTTGAAGGTCTTGCATGCCTCGTTGGGCGCGAGCTCGGCCTGACGCGACACGTAGGTGATGACGGGCGGAACATCCCAGCCCATCTCGGCGCCGTTGCGGGTGACCACAGCGTCGACGTCGTCGGCAAGCGCGCGGTTGAGGTTTTCGGTAATACCGCCACCGGTGATGTGGGCAATGGCATGAACGTTGGCGCCACCGCGGAGCAGCTCCAGAATCGGCTTCACATAAATGCGCGTGGGAGCCAGCAGAGCGTCGGCCAGCGAAGCGCCGCCGAGCTCCTCGAGCGGACGGCTCAGTTCCTCGGCCTTAGCGGCGGCCTCGGGCGTGCCCGGCTTGATGCCGTCGACACCGATGACCTTACGCACGAGTGAGTAGCCGTTGGAGTGCACGCCGGTGGAAGGCAGACCCAGGATCACATCGCCGGGGCGAACGTTCGCGGGGTCAAGCATCTTGGGACGATCGACAACACCCACGGTAAAGCCGGCGAGGTCGTAGTCGGCGGGAGCCATGACGCCGGGGTGCTCGGCCATCTCGCCGCCCACGAGCGCGCAGCCCGCGAGCTTGCAGCCGTCGGCCACACCCTTGATAATCTTTGCCATGTGCTCGGCCTCGATGTGACCGATGGCAACGTAGTCCAGGAAGAACAGCGGCTCGGCGCCCGAAGCCAGAATATCGTTGACGCACATAGCGACCAGGTCCTGGCCAACCGTCTCGTGACGGTCCATGATCTGGGCGAGCACGAGCTTGGTGCCCACGCCGTCGGTACCGCTAATCAGGATCGGGTCTTCCATATCCTTGAGCGCGGCGGCCGAGAACAGGCCGCCAAAGCCGCCGATGCCACCGATAACCTCGGAACGGTTAGTGTCCTTGACCATCTGCTTAATCGCGTCGACGGCGCGGCCGCCCTCGGCGGTATCGACGCCGGCGTCCTCGTACGTCACATGCTTGCTGTCGCCCATCTGAGCCTTCCTCTCCCACTACCGTGGCGCCGCACGGGCGCCAAACGGTGCTCATAGTTGCGTTCATTTCGGCGCGCGCCATAACAGCACGCGCCGTCATATCAACAAAACAGCAGGTAAAACCTACCAAAATAAACCTGTCCCCATATGGCAGGTTTTATGCCTCGCCGTGCTCCTCTTCCCAGCTGCGGTCGTCGTATTTCTCGATCACGGCGTCGTCGTCAAAGTGCAGCGGCTTGTCCAGGTTGCGGGGCTTAAAGCCCTCCATAAACTTGTCGCGGCCAAAGCTCTCGGGAATCGCCACGGGGTAGCGGCCGGTAAAGCACGCATCGCAGTAACCGCCCTTGGGCATGACCTTAAGCAGGCCCTCGACCGAAAGGAAGGCCAGCGAATCGGCGCCGATATACTCGCAAATCTCGTCGACCGTCTTGTTGGCGCTGATAAGCTGCGACTGCACGTCGGTATCGATACCGTAGAAGCACGGCCAGATGACCTCGGGCGAGTTGATGCGGATATGAATCTCCTTGGCGCCGGCGTTGCGCAGCATCTTGACGAGCTGCACCATGGTGGTGCCGCGCACGATGGAGTCGTCGATGACGACCAGGCGCTTGCCCTCGATGTTGTCGCGCAGCGGGTTGAGTTTCATACGCACGCCCATGGCGCGCAACTCCTGCGTAGGCTCGATAAACGTACGGCCCACGTAGCGGTTCTTGATAAGGCCCTCGCCAAAGGGAATACCGCTCTCGTGCGAATACCCCTCCGCAGGCGGCAGGCCGGAGTCGGGCACGCCGATGACCAGGTCGGCCTCGACAGGCTCCTCATGTGCCAGCTGACGACCCATGTCGTAACGGCAGGCATAGACGCTCTTGCCGTTCATGATGGAGTCGGGGCGGGCAAAGTAGACCTGCTCAAAGATGCAGTTGGCGGGCTCTTCGGCTGCAGGCACGCCCTGCTCGGATACCAGACCCTCGGCGCTGATGCGCAAGATCTCGCCGGGACGGACGTCACGGACGTACTCGGCACCCACGATGTCGAGTGCGCAGGTCTCGGAAGCAACGACCCAGCCGCCGGCGCGCGTGACACGGACGGCGGAGTCGACCGTCGCGGCGCCGTCCTGCGACGGCAGCTGCGAAACGGCTGCGGCATCGGCCTGGTCCAGACCCTCGTCCACCAGCTTGCCCAGCACGAGCGGGCGAATGCCGTGTGGATCGCGGAATGCGTAGAGCGCCTGCTCGTTGATGAGCGTCATGGCGTAGCCGCCGCGCACGAGCTCCATGGTCTTGCGAATACCCTCGCGCAGGTGGCCCGTACGCTGGGTGAAGTAGCCGATAAGCTTGGTCGCGACCTCGGAATCCGAATTGGAGAGGAACGGCACGCCCAGCTCGATCAGCTGACGGCGCAGCTCGTCGGTGTTGACGAGGGTGCCGTTGTGCGCGAGCGCGATAATGACGCTATTGATGGTAGAGAGGTGCGGCTGAGAGGCTTCCCAGCTCTTGGCGCCGGCAGTGCCGTAGCGCACATGACCCACGGCCAGCTGGCCGGAGAGCGTCGACAGGTCGGCGTTGGAGAACACGCGGTCGAGCAGGCCCAGATCTTTGCGGACCATAACCGTGCCGCCGTCACCCACGGCGATTCCAGCCGATTCCTGGCCACGGTGCTGCAGCGCACGCAGGCCAAAGTACGTCAGTCGAGCCACGTCGCGATCGGGCGCCCATACGCCGAAAATGCCACATTCCTCATGCAGCTGGTCGGAGTCCGGATCATACGTCGACATGGTGTTCACCTGTCCCGCGGCACGCTCGGCCGCGCGGATGGTTTCTTGAGACATGGTATCCCCTCAGAGCCTCGTATTTTTGGCGTTACCTGCCCTATTATACGCACGGCAAGACAAGCACTCCCGCGCATGAACAGCGCTTTTTAAAAGCCCACCGAGCTAATAATCAGTTTTGTTGCCAAACATTTTATCGGTCTGTCCAGTGCAAGCGCCCGCGCCCCCCAGATGGCCGCCGCGTCCACCGTTGGGGATTACAAAGTTGCAATTGGGACGTTCGTCCTGTCTTTTGGCAGGTCGGCGGCGTATCCTTATAACCTACAACAAAGCGAGAAAGGTTCTGTATGGATCGAAACGAACTCGACCCCAGCGTCCCCAGCGCCACAGAGGTCAAGAAGATTCCCCTCATCATTAAGGTGTACGCCGTCCTGTGCATCCTTTCCGGCGTGGGCACGCTCCCGTCGGTCGCTGCCTTTATGTGGCAGGTCATCACGGCACTTGTTAACGGCAACGCCACCGAAAAGCTCGGCGACAACACGCTCGTCGCAGTCGGCCTTATCGTCGCCGGCATCATGCTCTCTGCGGCAAGTGCCGTCATCCTAATCATCTTTGGCCTGGACCTTATCAAAAACCAGCGCCGCAACGCCGCCCGCCTGTCCTACATCCTTATTGCATTCACCGTCGTCGAGCTTTTGGTCGACGTGATGCTCCAGGGCATCGGGCCCTTCCTGCTGCGTCCCGCGATCCAGCTCGGCATCCTTGTTGCACTTTCGGCAACCGTCGACCCCACGCTGCGTCAGGAGCGCGAACTGCAGCGCCGCCTGCAGGAGATGCTCGACCGCGACGCTGCCGCCGAGGGCATGCTCGGCCGCGATGAAACCGGCGAGGGCTACATCAAGCTCAACTACTTCAACCTGTTCTGGGTGTTCTTTGTCTGCTGCATACTCGGCCTGATCGCCGAGGACATCTGGCACATGACGGTCGACGACCCGGGCGTCTATCAGAACCGCGCCGGCATGCTGTTTGGCCCCTTCAGCCCCATCTACGGATTTGGCGCCGTGCTCATGACCATGGTGCTTAACCGCTTCTACAAAAAGAACCCCATCATCATTTTCCTGGTGAGCGCCCTGCTCGGCGCCAGCTTTGAGGTGTTCGTGGGCTGGTTTATGCAGACCGCGTTTGGCGTGGTCTCGTGGAGCTACTCGCACATAACGCTGTTCGGTTTGCCCGATCCGCTCGTGGTCCTCACGGGCGGACGCACCTGCACGGGCTTCGCCTGCCTGTGGGGCCTGGGCGGCCTCATCTGGATCAAGCTGCTGCTGCCGAGGCTGCTTAAGCTTATCAACAAGATCCCCTGGAAGAGCCGCTACTCGGCCACCGTCATCTTTACCGTTATCATGCTGGTCGACGGCGTCATGACGCTGCAGTCGCTCGACTACTGGTACCAGCGCGTTAACGGCACGGAGCCGGACATTCCCGTCGCACAGTTCTACGGAGAGCACTTCGATAACGAGTACATGGAAAACCGCTTCCAGAGCATGACCATGAGCCCCAAGGATGCGACGCGCGTGTAGCGCCCACCGCGCCCAAAACGCAAAATGCCCGCCGGTATCACACGTACCGGTGGGCATTTTTATAAACGATCCTTCTATCGACGCAAGCCTCTACGCCTCGCGCTCGACCTCACTCACGCATTCGTTCTTAATGGTGCCAACGAGCGCCTGCAGCGCATCGACCACGTGCGGGCGAATGTCCCCGCCGATGAGCACGAGCATGATGTCGTCACCTACGGCAAGCTCGCCGCTTGCCAGCCACACACGCACATAGCCGATACCCGGCATCGCACGCGTCGCCTCGATAGCAGACCGTACCTTTTCGGCGTCGTAGTCAAAGACCATGCCGCCCACCCTGTGGCCTGGCGCCACGCCATCGGTCTCGACTCCGCGCACCTCAGCCTTGGGCGTCGCGCGCACCACACCGTTATGCGTCAGATACATCCCACAGCCTGCCGCCGAAGCATCGGCCTTGGCCTCGCGCAGCCAAGCATCAATCGAAGGCATCAATTTGCCACTCTCGAGCATCATTTCTCCCTTACCGTCGTCGAGTAGTCAATTTGGGACGGGGCCTTTTTAGCTACTCTCGAACAACTTATTCCTCGACCGGCGTGAGCACCATGACGGCGCGTGTGTTGCTCAGCGACAGCGAACGACAGGTCACAAGCGTTACAACCTTAGTTGCCGAAGCGGCACGATCGGTGGCATCACTCGCCACGGCAGAAGCGCCGTCGAGCATCTCGGACAGGTAGTTCTTGAGTCCGTCGTCGCCCTCAAAATTGGTCGTGCGCGCCTTGGCATACGTGTCCTCGACCACCTTGGTCGCCAGCGGACGCAACTTATACGTCGCATCGCGCGTGATGTAGTACACATATTCAATGCTATCGAACGTTGCCTGGTCAGTCGTATCCGAAATCACGTTGAACATCGACCCATCGTTCATATGGTGGCCGTAGATCGTGGTCTGCTGGTCGACCATTCCCGGCGCGGTGTCATCGCTATCCAAGAAGATGGCACCCGAGGCGTTAGACGTGCCATCGAACAGCGTGTTGAGGTATTTGGAGTTGTTGTTGGTCTGCACCACGGGATAGTTGATGTTGGTTCCCGGCACGTAAATCCAACCCACAATCTCGGGGTTCGTCTGAGCAAGCGCATCAAAGTCGATAATCGGCACGCCGCTGGCGTCCTTATCGCTTACATATTGCTTCTCGATTTTCTGATACGAATCGCTCGCCTGCTTATAGCCAATCTGGGCATTAATAAAAATAGCGGCGGCGGCGACAATCAGACCGATACCGATGATGATGAGCAGAATGGGAATAATGGAGTGGCGCTTTTTGCGCGGCGGCTCGGTGCGATCCGACGGCGCGGCATGCGATGAAGACCGGGGCGGCTTCTTAGCAGAGCTATAAGACGAAGGACGATATGCGGCCGGCGCGTCCTGTCGACGATGCGTCGCCGGTGTCACGGGGCGCGGCGCGCGCGGCTGCTGAGGAGAGGATGTCCGACCCTGCTGTGCCGCACGGGCAGCACCCGGCTTCGACGGATCGGGAATCTGAGAAGCCTTGAATCGTTTTCCCTGATAATCGGACATGGCTCTCCTTATACTGCGGTGAAACGGTGGGACGCTTAGGCGTCAGCCATCTCCTGCTTCATCTTCTCGATAACCTTGCGGTACTCGGGGTCGCAAGCACCCAGAATCTGTGTGGCATAGATGGCGGCGTTCTTGGCGCCGTTGATGGCAACGCAGGCCACGGGCACGCCCGAAGGCATCTGCACCATCGACAGCAGCGAATCCATGCCGCCCAGGTCACTCGTCTTCATAGGCACGCCGATAACCGGCAGCGGCGTAAAGGCAGCCACGACACCACCCAAGTGGGCGGCCTTGCCGGCAGCGGCGATAATCACTTTGATACCGCGATCGGCGGCAGTCGAAGCCCACTCGTGGACCTTCGCCGGTGTGCGGTGTGCGCTCGCAATGACGAGCTCATAGGGCACGCCCAGCGCCTCGAGCTCGGCGGTGCAACCTTCCATAACGCCCAGATCGGACTTGGAACCCATGATGATCCCGACAACCGGCTTTTGATCTGCCATAAACAAAGACCTCCTGTTGAGAGCGGTGACGCGGCCAATCCGCGACCCTTAACTGCAAATAATTCAAGTATAGCCGCCGATGCTGATGTGTTCGGCGGGAGACGGAACGCTTTGCGAGATTAAGGCCGAAGGGTCGGAGCTTTCTGCCTACATTCAAAAAGCGTGCCCACCGTCCTTGGGTGGGACGGCGGGCACGCTTGCTTAGCTGTTGCTGGGGCTACTTAGCCTTGCTGCGACGATGGAAGAAAGCGCCGATCGCGGCGATGATGGCGCCAAGACCACCGACGGTCGCGACGGTCGCCGCCGTCTGGTCTCCGGTATTGGGAATCGCCGAACCGTTCTTCTTGCTGCCCTGGGCCTTGTCGCCTGCGGGCTTGCCCGCCTGGTTGCCGCCGTTCGAGCCATTGCCGGAACCCTGGTTGCCCGAGCCGCCCTGGTTGCCGGAATCGGCATCCTTGAGGCTCTCAATGGCCAGCTTGAGCTGGCTATAGGCCGCCTGGATCTGGGTGTCGGAAGCATTCTCATCACCCAAGACGTCCTCGGCGTAGGTAATGGCATCCGTCAGGGCCTTGACAGACTCGGCCGTCTTGCCCCTGGTGTCAGTCTCCTTCGCCTGCTTGACCAGGGCCTTGAGCTGCTTCTTAGTCGGATTCTCGACCGGGACCACCGGGGTCTTCTCGAGCGCGTCGCGGGCGCTCTCGAGCGCCCTGAGCGCCTGGTCGACCTCGTCCTGCGTGGCATCCTCGTCGCTCAAGATGGCGCGGGCGCTCGCCAGGGCGTTCTCGAGCGCCGTCCAGGAGGCCTCGGTGTAGTCGCCGGCCTTGAGGTCGCCGGCGGCAAGCTCGGCATCAACCTTTTCGATCGCGGCAGTGAGATCATCCTTCGCCACCGGATCGGGGACGGCCGTACCGTAGAACTTGAGCTCCGCCATGCTGCAGTAGGCATCAACGTCGCCCCCGCCGGCGTGAATCACCTTGACGGTCACGTAGCGACCGCGCGCGGCGCCAAAGCTCATCTGTTTCCAGTCGCCACGGTCGGTGAGCACGCGGCCATCGTTGTCGAAGGCGAACGTACCCATCGACGCGGCGGTGCCCTTCTCATAACCGTCGGCAGTGTCGGAGACCAGTATCTCGGCCTCGAAGATATCGCCGTTAGTGCCGCCGTCCTGGCGCGGCAGGAATGTAACGTCGGTGAGATCGTAGTCGCGGCCCAGGTCGACACTCAGATACTGGGGCATACCGGTCCCATGGGCCCAGTCGCTGTGCCAAAGCGTCCGCTCGTCGCCGTCGAGAGCGTTGACGGCGTTGCTGCCCTCGTAGTCGGCCTCACTCGAGAAGCCGGCCACCTTGACGTTCTTGCGGTTCTCGGGCGTGTTGATGAGAATCTTCTCATCAACAGGGCGCATCTTGAGGCCGTCGATTGCCTTCTCGATCTTGGCTGTGGCGTCTGCGACATCCTTCTTGCTATAGCTGCCCTGGCCGCTGTCGAGGAGCTTCTGAGCCGCCTCGACCGCAGTGGTGAGAGCTGCATAGGAATCCTTGGTGTAGACGGACTCGCTGTAGCCCGCGGCCTTGGAAAGCGCTGCTACGAGCGCAGAGGTATCGACACCAGCCTTGACCTCGACCTCATAGGATGCGGTCTTGGAGGGGTCGAGTACCGACGCCACCGTGATCTTTGCCTTGCCGGCCTTGTTGGCACGCAGGTAGTAGCTCACGCTATCGCCAGCCTGAACAGCGGAGACGCTTACCACAGAGGGGTCGGAGCTCTCGACCGTCACATAGGGGTAGCCAGCGCTCTCAGGCGTAGCCTTGGCGTCGACGGGCGTAATGTCGCCTTCAAAGAACTCGGTCTGGTTCTTGCCTAGCTCGACACCCTCGATGGCCTCGACACCCTGCGTGTAGTTGAAGTTGACCTCACGCAGTGTGAGCATCTGGTCACCCGATGCCTCAAGCGGCGTGACCTCGACCTTGGTCGCCTTCTTGCCCTTGTTCTCGGCAGAGAGGTCAAAGGCGTAGCGAGCCAGGAAGGAATCGTACTCCCCGCCCGCGAACTCTTGGGTCGAGCCATCCTCGAACGTCACGACAGCCTTGATCTTCTGCACGGTTCCGTTGCCACCGTTGCGGTTAACGACCTCGACACTATCGAGTTTCGACGGCGTCTTAAATGCGAATGTCATCGTGGTGGGAAGCTTCACGTAACTCGGAAGCTTACCCTCGCTGTCCCAGTTGCCGCTCCAGTCCCATAGGAACTCAAAGCCGTTGTCGCCCTCGTTATTATCGAACAGCGCGTTATAGCTCTTCTGCTGGATAAGTTTCTCGACGTTGGTCCCGTCGTCGGTCGTGAGCTCATCGTTGGTCATCGTGATGTTGAAGGCATCCTGACCGTACTCGGCGACCGTTGGCTGAGGAACATCCGGCATCGTCACCGTGCCGTCGCTCGCAAACTCAAGCGCGTCGCATGCCGGACCGATGAGCCAAGATGTCGAGGGCAGTTCGACCTTGCCGGCGGTCTTGGCCTTGAGCTTGAAACTCGCCACCGCGCCGGTACCGTTGTAGAGCTTGCCATCGCCGCGGTTGGCAAAGGCGAGATTGATAGTCTGCGTTCTGTCCGCGAACTGGACCTTCTCGCGAGACAGGTTCTCCATGCCGGCAGTCGAGCCGTCCTGCGCGATGCTCTCGGACACAAACTCGAACTGGTCGCTCTTGAAGTTGACGAGAGCGCCCAGGGCGTTGACGTTCTTGGCGTCGGCCGCATAGACATCAACGGTGATCTCATCACCAGCCTCGACCTCGGTCTTGCTCGGTATCACCGCGAGCGAACCTGCGACCTTGCCCTTTTGTTTAGTGCCACCGTCAAGACCCGCCATGGTGAACGAGTAATCGTAGACGTCGTAAACGCCGTTATCGTTGAGGTCGGCGAAGTGGTCGCGGATCTGCGAACCGAACGTCGGGGTATCGGGCTCGCGATTCTCGAGGCCCAGGTAGTTCTTCATGTTGGAGTAGTCTCCGTCGGAGATCGTGGCCTTGTTGAGGTTGGAGCCCACGGCGAAGCCATCCGTGCCGTCGGTCTTGTAGATGGCAATCTCGGACGCGGAGAAGAAATTGCCGACCGAGGCGAGCGGTGTCATGCGCACGTAACGGGCGGCCACGGTGCCGTCAAACGCTACCGTCTTACAATCAGCGGAACGTGCCCAATCGACCTCCTGGCTCGTCCAGTGGACGCCATCGAGACTCGTCTCAACACGCATCTTGGTCACAGTGCCGTTGCCGGCGTCATCGCGCGGATAGTACTCGAGCTTATCGAGCTTGTAAGCGCGTCCATAGTCAACGGTAAGCGCCTTGCCCAGATCGTTGCCACCGGAGTGGAAACCGCCGTCGCCCGACTGGAACTCATGGTCGAAGGCGAGCTCGGCCTTATGGCTGCCGTAAAGTGAGCCCTCCCAGGTGATTTGCTCGGCGTCGGGGACGTTCCGCCACGGATCGAGTGCGGAGTTCGCCTCGAGCACATCGCTCCAGGCGGAGTAACCCTCGGCGTTGCGCGAACGAATCTGGTAGGTGTGCTTGCTATTGTAGGCGAGGTCGGTGTGCGTGAACTCGGCCGCATCACCCACGGCAAACACAGTGCCGTCGACCTTAAGGTCGTAGGAGGTAGCACCATCGACCTTTCCCCAGGTGAGCTTGATGCTCGTTGGGGTCGTGACGTCCTCGGGGGCAGCAAGGTTCGTGGGTGCGGAGAGGTTCTCGTTGAGGCGATCGGCTGTGAGCGTTGCGTCGGCGTTCACGAAACCGCCCAGCTCAAGCGTCTGCGCCGCTGCAGCAACATCGGTCTTCGCGAACTTGACGTAGACCTTGGGGTTCGTGGTGATCTTGGTGTTGTTGAAGCTCTCGCCCTGCTCGGCCTCGGTGCCGTCCGCATCGCTGCCGTAGTGGTTGAGGTTGGGGGTCTTGCTGTAGAAGTAGACCGCCTGGCCGGCCTCGGGGGTCGCGGCGTCAAAGGTCTCCTGCGAGTTGACCTCAACCACGTTGAGTGCGGATCCGCCGTTCTTGGCGACGACGCTCGTGGGCTTGGCGGACACATTGGCCACGAAGGTCGTGGTGCGGTTGGAGTCGTAGCCGTTGTAGCCGCCCTGCGAGGCCTCGGCGGTAAAGGTCGCGGTGCCGCCTGCGGCCTTGGAGCTGTAGACGGTGCTCACATGCTCACCGTAGGAGATATTGTCGATCGTGCCGTAGGAATCGTCCTCAGTCGTGTTGTTTTCGATGGAGGAGCCGTCGTCCTCGTACTGCGTAAAGGTGCCGTCGCCCTCGGTGGCGAAGAACTCGACGATACGCTGACTGCGGTCGGTACCCTTGGTGTTGGTGTCGCTCACTGCCTCGGGGTTGTTGTTCTCGGCGTACATCGGCACGATAGCGTTGGCCTTCACAAACAGCGGCAGCTTCCAAAGCGGAGCCTCGTAGTTGTTGAGAACCTGGCCGCCGCGATACTGCTTACCCGAGAAGTAATCGATCCAGATGGTGGGATTCTCGTCGGTGCCGTAGTTGGGGAGGTAGATCCCATTGCGAATGTCGTTGCCGTTCTCATCTGCCTGGGTATCCTGATACACCGGTGCCACTAGGAAGTTCTCACCGAACATATACTGGTACTGCGTCGAAGTGCTTGCGGCGTACTCGGAGTTGTCAGAAAGCAGCATGGCGCGGATCATGGGCAGGCCGGCATCGCCGTTACCCGTGTCGATGTTGGCCGCCGAGGCCGCGCTCGTGTAGATATAGGGCATGAGCTGCGCCTTGAGCTTGAGATAGAAGCGCGAGATGCCTGTGTAGGGATCGCCGTGCGTCATGGGCGATTTACGGTAGGTGCCCCAACCGTCCATGTCGAGCATAGAGGGCGTGAACGTCTTCCACTGGTAGTCACGCGCAGAGATGATGGGGTCGCCGCCAAAGATGCCGTCCATGTCGGAGCCGATGTTGGGGTTGCCCGAAAGACTCTGACCGATATACGTGGGGATATGGAAGCGAATGTACTCCCAGTTACCGCCATACTGGTCGCCGGTCCAAATGCCACCAAAGCGCTGCGTGCCGGCCCAACCATCGAGCGTGATGATGTTGGGGCGCTTGTTAGCGCCGGTCGTCACCGTGTCATAAGCTGTCTTGATGCCATTAAGACCAAAGGAGTAGCCAGATCCAACCCAGGCAACGTCGGTCTTAAGGGTAGTGATGCCTCCCGTCTTGACCTCGGCGTCGAAGTCGCGAAGCAGATGCCACGGGGTCTCAGGGTTGCTGTCGGGCTCAAGGTTGGACTGGGTCCACAAGCCCGTGCTCACACCCTTTGAGTTGGCATACTCGGTGAACTTCTTAAGGTTGTCGACGTTGGCACGCACAGCGTTAAGACGGTCGGCCGAGCTCGCTCCGTCGGAGTTGACGCCGCCGGTCTTGTAGTAACCGTTCTGGCCATAGCCGGCGCCGTAGCCGTCGTTCGGCAGGAACCAGCCGAGCGGCATGTCGCTGTCCTCGTAGTCATCGATAACCTGCCGAGCAGAGAACTGGCGGTCGAAATCGGTCGCTTTCATGTTCTCGGTATCAACCGTAGGGCCCTCACCGTTGAGCGTCTCGGCCGCAAGTGTGCCGTCGAGCTTGTAGCCCGTCGACATGCCAGACTCGTACTTAACGTCGCCCTTCTCGCTCGAGGACTTGCTGCCCTTGGTCTCCCACTTCTTTTGACCCGAGGTCGTTGACCAGCCATCACGGTTATAGGCATTAAGATGACCAAGGTAGAACCCGTACTCGGGCAGCAGTACCGGGTTACCGGTCACCTTGTAGTAGTCCTGCAGCATCTCAGTTGCCACGTTCGAAGCTCCCTCGTTGGTCGCCACGAAGTAGTAGGCATCAAACTCATTCTCGCTGTGCAAAGTCGTGACCGTCGATGAGTCCGTGGAACCGAAGTCGTAGGAACCCTCTGCAAACGTGTTTCGGAGCACGCCGTAGCCGTCACTCGTCCAATAAAACGGGTTGGGCGAGGCAACGCCGCCATCGGTCCAGTTGTTCGTGTTGGAGATGGCGATGGTCTGGTTGGTGTGCAGGAAGCGTCCGTTCTGGGTGCCGCCGCCAAAGAAGTTCTCGGACTTCTCCTTGGCGAGCGTCTGGACGGTACCCTTCTTATCAAGGTCGAGGGACGCGGACTCGGAAACCACGACACGGTCGCCTGACTTGATACTCATCTTGCCAGTCGCCTTGTCCAGGATCACGGTCGCCTTTCCGCCGGTGATCTCGATAGTGTCGCCCTTGTCGGCAACCGTCGCACTCGGCTTGCTGTAGGTGTCCGAGGTATCGGGCTGAGCCTGGATCTTAGCCGTGTGGGACTTACTGCGCGGCGTGGCGTACTCGGAAAACTCACCCTTGGGGTCGACGTTATAACGGAAAATACCGTCCTCGAGGAACGTAATACGGCCCTTGATGCCGTCAGCGAAATCGATGTCGACGACGTTCGAGGCAGACTGAGACACGGTCGCTGAGTCGACGCCCTTGAGTGGCGTGGCAATCGCCTGCTGGGGATTGGCAAACACGAGCGTCGCTGCAGTGGCAACGAGGACCGCGCTTCCCTTCACCCACCGTTTCGTAAAAATGGAATTCCTACACACCTGGACTCCTTTCCTCCGACATGCGGAAGCGTCGCGGACGCACGCCCTGCAGCATGGGCGAACGCATCAAACGGGGGGGTGTTCGGTACATTCCGTGCAGTGGGCCCACCCGTTACCAAGGGGTCAACTGGTAGTAACCAGATATCCACCTATTAGGTCTAATCAGCATACGGGAGCAGTTGCGCAACCAAGTTCGGAATTCTCCCAGTGGTATTAAAATGAGCGTCAATGGCAGGGTGGGTTAAATACGCCATACCAATTGGTTCTTCAGTCAAATACCAATTAAGCAAAAATGTACTGTTTATCTGGTATTACACAGACCGTACCTCTCCCTCGGGAGCTGGGCTTCGCGAAGTTTCCCGAGAGAGAGGCTCAGCCGCCACCCTGCGACCTACCGGATATTGCCATGACGTACGTTGACTGATTTGGTTTGGATAAAAAGGTTGACGGAGAGTGATGGGCGGTTAGTTCAGATACGTATAATTTGGCCGTGGCCTTGGGCACGAAATTGCCGCTTGGGAGCCGACGCGGACCCAGTATTGGGCCGTTCCCGGCTTGGCTGAGCATCTTGATCGATTCAGATTGCCAAAAGTAGGCCGAATGAGTCCAAATCGATCTTCTCCTACTCTCTAATAAATACGAATTTGAACTAACTGTCCAGAGGCGTCCTCGACTAACAGCAAAAAGGCCTCCATACAAAGAGTGGGCCCTGCCGCTCGAACGAACGGCAGGGCCCACTCTCATTTTCTATTTAGCCTTAGTCATCGCACAAAGCCCCTTCGGCAGCACACGGTGCACCCAAGTCACCGAAGGCCGGGGCGGAGGGGGCCGAGCTTCCCACTGAGCGACTCTGCTTGCAGCCGGAGCGAAGGGGGAACTCGGCCCCCTCCGCCCCGGCCGGACAGGTCACACTACACCGTGTGCTGCGGCAGGTCCTGAAGGGCGATGACGTCCATTCCCATGTCGTTGGCGCTGCCGTGACCCTGCTGGTCCTCGCGCACCGCCTCGATGGCACTCACGTACGTGTTGGCGGCAGACATCGCGGTCACGCAAGTCACGCCGCGGCGCACGGCCTCGGTACGTAGCAGGTAGCCATCGCCACGCGAGCCCGGACCGTACGGCGTGTTGATGATCACCGCGATCTTGCCATCGGCGATCAGGTCACCGATGTTGGGGCACTCGCCGTCGTGCGGGCCGCTGATCTTTTCCACGACCTCGCACGTCACGTTGCCTCCACGCAGCACGCGCGCCGTACCCTCGGTGGAGCAGATGTCAAAGCCCAGGTAACGCAGGATACGCGCGACCGAAAGGATATGGCGCTTGTCGCGGTCGCACACACTGATGAATACCTTGCCGGCGCTCGGGTCGGGCAGCTTGTAGTCGATCGCCAGCTGCGTCTTGGCGTATGCCTCGGGATAGCTCTTGGCGATGCCCATGACCTCACCCGTCGACTTCATCTCGGGCCCCAGGATAACGTCGGCGCCCGGGAAACGGCCCCAGGGCATAACGGCTTCCTTCATGCAGAACCAGTCCAGCTGACGTTCGTCGCTCGGCAGGCCCAAGCTCGCGATGGAATCGCCTGCCATGATGCGCGCCGCGCATTTGGCCAGCGGCACACCGGTGGCCTTGGAGATAAACGGCACGGTACGGCTGGCGCGCGGGTTGGCCTCGATCACGTAGACGGTCTCGCCCTTGATGGCATATTGCACGTTGACCAGACCGCGGACTCCCAGTGCCATCGCGATGCGGCGCGTGGTCTCGCGGAGCTTCGCCTGCAGGCTCTCGCTAAAGCTAAACGGAGGGATGCAGGTCGCGGAGTCGCCGGAGTGAATACCGGCTTCCTCGATATGCTCCAGGATGCCGCCGATGTATACCTCTTCGCCATCGCACAGGGCGTCGACATCGGACTCGATTGCGCCCTCCAGGAAGCGGTCCAGATACACCGGGTAGTCGGGGCTGATGCGCGCAGCCTCTGCCATGTAATCGCGCAGATGCTCGGCATCGTAGGCGATCATCATGCCGCGGCCGCCCAGCACGTAGCTCGGACGCACCAGCAGCGGGTAGCCGATGTGCGCGGCCACGGCCTCGGCCTCCTCAAACGAGGTGGCCTGACCCGCCGGCGGGTACATAATGCCCAGTTTGTCGAGCAGGGCGGCAAAGCGCTCGCGGTCCTCGGCAAAATCGATGGCGTCGGGCTTGGTACCCATAATGTTGACGCCGCTCTCCTCGAGCATGCGCGCCAGCTTAAGCGGGGTCTGGCCGCCGAGCGTCACCACGACGCCGTCGGGGCGCTCGACATCGATAACGTCCATGACGTCCTCGTAGGTGAGCGGCTCAAAGTACAGACGGTCGGACGTGTCATAGTCGGTCGAGACGGTCTCGGGGTTGCAGTTGACCATGATAGTCTCGAAGCCGCGGGCCGCCAGCGCGTAGCTCGCATGCACGCAGCAGTAGTCAAACTCGATACCCTGGCCAATACGGTTGGGGCCGGCGCCCAGGATCATCGCCTTGGGCTTGTCCGCCGGCGTGGTCTCGTCGGGAGCCACGCACTTCTTGACATCCGGGCTCGTGCGGTAGATGTTCTCGTACGTCTTGTAGTGGTACTCCGTGGCGCTCGAGAACTCCGCAGCGCAGGTATCGACCGTCTTCATGCTGGGAACCACGCCCAGACCCTTGCGATAGGCGCGCACAAAGCGCTCGTCCGAGCCGGTCAGCGCGGCAATCTCGGCGTCGCTCGTGCCGTACTGCTTGAGCAGGCGCATCGCGTCGGCGTCGATATCCTCCACACGCAGGCCGCGGATGCTCTCCTGGACCTGCACCATGTCGTTGATACGGTTGAGGTACCACGGATCGATACCGCAGATGGCATGGATATGGGCGATGTCCCAGCCACGGCGCAGGGCCTCGACCACAAAGAAGATGCGGTGCTCGGTCGGGGTTGCCACGGCCTGAGCGAGCTCATCGTCGCTCAGCTTGTCGGCACCCTCCTTGCCACCGGCGCAGATGCCCTGATGCCCGTCCTCCAGCGAACGCATGGCCTTGCCGAAGGCCTCCTCAAAGGTGCGGCCGATCGCCATAATCTCGCCCACGGCCTTCATGCGCGTGGTGAGCGTGGGGTCGGTACCCTTGAACTTCTCGAAGGCAAAGCGCGGCACCTTGACCACGCAATAGTCAATCGTGGGCTCAAAGCAGGCAGGCGTAGCCTTGGTGATGTCGTTGACGATCTCGTCGAGTGTGTAGCCCACAGCCAGGCGCGCGGCTGCCTTGGCGATGGGGAAACCCGTGGCCTTGGAGGCCAGCGCGGACGAACGGCTCACGCGCGGGTTCATCTCGATGACGATCAGGCGGCCGGTCTGGGGGTTCACGGCAAACTGCACGTTGGAGCCGCCGGTCTCGACGCCAATCTTCTCCAGAATGGCGAGCGACGCGACACGCATGCGCTGGTACTCAAGGTCACTCAGGGTCTGCGCCGGCGCCACGGTGATGGAGTCGCCGGTATGCACGCCCATGGGGTCGAGATTCTCGATGGAGCACACGATGATGCCGTTACCGGCGTGGTCGCGCATGACCTCCATCTCATACTCTTTCCAGCCCTCGATGGACTCCTCGACCAGCACCTCGTGAGCGGGCGAAAGTTCAAGGCCCTGGCTCACGATGGAGACGAGCTCCTCGTGGGTATGCGCGATGCCGCCGCCGGCACCGCCGAGGGTAAAGCTCGGACGCAACACGCAGGGATAGCCCACGCGCTCGGCGATGGCCTCGGCGTCGGCCACGCTGTAGGCATAGCCCGAGCGCGCGACCTCCAGGCCAATCTCGGCCATGGCCTCGTTAAAGAGCTTGCGGTCCTCGCCGCGCTCGATAGCGGCCAGGTCGCAGCCGATCATCTCGACGCCGTACTTATCGAGTGTGCCGTCCTTTGCCAGCTCAACGGCAGCGTTCAGACCGGTCTGGCCGCCCAGCGTGGGCAGCAGCGCGTCCGGGCGCTCTTTCTTGATTACGCGCTCGATAAACTCGGCGGTGATGGGCTCGACATAGGTGCGGTCGGCAAGACCTGGGTCGGTCATGATGGTCGCCGGGTTGGAGTTGACCAGGATGACCTCAAAGCCATCCTCCTTGAGCACCTTGCAGGCCTGGGCGCCGGAGTAGTCGAACTCACAGGCCTGGCCAATAACGATGGGGCCCGAACCAATGACGAGGATGCGCTTGATGTCAGTACGTTTCGGCATGTTAGTTCTCCTCGGTCTCGGTCGCGGCGGTCTCGGCGAAATTCCAGCCGGCAAGGCGGTCCTTCGCGGTGTCGATGTCCAGGTAGTTCTCCTCGCCGTCCATGAGTCGCGTAAAGGCGGTAAAGAGATAGTGGGCATCGGTGGGGCCGGGCGAGGCCTCGGGGTGGTACTGGACCGAGAAGCACGGCGCGTCGAGCAGCTGGATGCCCTCGGCGGTGCCGTCGTTGAGATTCACGTGTGTCAGGCGAATGCGGCCAAAGCGCTCGTTCATCACGACCGGCGCGATACCGCGGCGTACCCAGATGCGCAGATCGCCGTCGACCGCGTGCTCGGTCTCGCCGCCCGAAAGCTCGGGGACAAGCTTGCCCAAGCTGGGGAACAGCAGTCCGAAGCCGTGGTTTTGCGCGGTAATCTCCACGCGGCGGCTGACCAGATTCATAACCGGCTGGTTGCCGCCACGGTGACCGAATTTGAGCTTTTCCATCTGGGCGCCGCATGCCAAGCTGATCATCTGGTGACCGAGGCAAATACCAAAGACCGGCACCTTGCCGATCAGCTGCTGCACCTGCTCGTAGGTCTCCACCACGGCATCGGGGTCGCCGGGGCCGTTGGACAAAAAGACGCCGTCGGGATTCATGTCGAGCACCTGACGCGCGGGCGTATCCCACGGCACGACGGTGAGGTCGCAGCCGGCACGGACCAGGCCCTCCAGGATGCCGCGCTTGACACCGCAGTCGTACGCGACCACGCTGTGGCGGGCGGGGGCGGCAGGAGCCAGTGCAAAATTATGCTCGGCGGGCAGGTCGCTCGCAGCAAAGGCATGGGGCTCAGGGCAGCTCACGGTCTTGACCAGGTTCTCGCCCACCAGCGTAGGCGCGGCGGACAGACGCTCGGCAAGCTCGTCGACGTCAAAGATTTCCGTCGAGATAATGCCCATCTTGGAACCGTTGTCGCGCAGGTGGCGCACGAGAGCGCGGGTGTCGACGCCCTCGATCGCGACAATGCCGTGTGCACGCAGGTACTCCGGCACGCTGACAGTCGAGCGCCAGTTAGAAGGCGTGGCGCACATGTCGCGAACGATCATGCCGCGCATGGCTGGAGCACTCGCGGGGCGAGCGGTGTCACCGGGGAAGGCCGACTGGACGTCGGTCTCGTCAATGCCGTAGTTGCCGATCTGCGGATAGGTCATGGTTACGATTTGGCCGGCATAGCTCGGATCGGTCATGACCTCAAAGTAGCCCTCGAGCGACGTGTTAAAGCAGACCTCGCCGGTTGCGGTACCCTCGGCACCACATGCACGGCCATAAAAAATGGTCCCATCCTCAAGATATAGGATGCAGGGACCGCAGGCGCCCTTACTGGTTTTAGCCAGCATACGCTGGCACAGTTCACTGGGCGCGATGGTGCGGGCGGCAGCGCCCGCAATATGGTTGTTCGCCATAATTCTCCTTCCCGGTCTCACAGGACCGGCTTAAAGGTGTGCAGTTAGGCCTCGCGGTATTCTAACCGCAAGCATCGCCCATGGCATTAATTACATAGAATTGTTTACAAAATGATAGTTATGACTTCCTATGCATAATGATTTTTCTAGGACGGGGATTAAAAAATCATCCCGCGTGGGCTTGCGGCTCACGCGGGATGACATCGTTCTATGTGGCTGCGGACTACTTTTGCTTGTCCTGCTCCAGCAGATCGGACGGCGTGCGATCGGGCTTGCCGCCGCGGAAAATCTCGCGGCCATGCAGACGATGCTCCAGGTCACGTTCGGCCTTTTCCTCGTCAATCTTGGTCTGGCTCACCACCGGGTCCTCGATCAGCGACGAAACCGAGTTCACCTGTTTTTGAATGCGCTCGGCAATGGTGTCGTCCATGCTTACGATGCGCATCTTCCAGTCGATACTCGTGGCGTTGGATGAGCTCTTGGTCCACACAAACGTCAAAATGGCGCTCTGATGACCCCGCGCGGGAAACATGCCAAAGAAGGAATCGTGCTGAATGTTGCTATCCTCGTCGATATAGGCGTGAACGTTATACACCACGCGGTCGATCTTATCGTTGAGCAGCGCGTTGGTCGCAAGCGCAGCGGCCTGAATCTGCCCGTTGGACAGCAGCTCGAGCTCGTTGGCAGACGATGTGTCCAACACCGTCACCTCGACCGTGCCCGTACGCTCATCAGCTTCATCGACGGTAAAGTCGAGCGGGAACTGCGTAAAGCCGTTGCCCCACTCAAGGCCGCCCTTCAGCGCCGTCGAAACGGTATCCACCGAAACGCTCTCGGACAGGTTGGCGGTGTTCAGGCGTCGCATCACGCCGTAGCCAATCTGCATGCCCACAATCAGCACCAAGATGCCAATGACCACGGCCATGGCAGTCTTCGTAATGGCATGGCTCACCTGCGAGCCCGAAGGGTCGTCCTCGGACAGCGGGTCGATATGTTTTGCCTGGCTCGCGCGGTCCTCGCTGCGCAGCTGCGCTAGCGCCGCTTTGTCACCGCGCTTGGCCGCAGCCTCCTTCTCACGCATGCGCTCGGTGCGCTTTTTGGCAAGCGTGGGATCCAAGACACCGGATGCATCGATTTCGGAGAATAACTCCGTCACTTCTTCCGGAGTCAAAGGGTTCTTGTCAGCCATAAACTTCCTGTCATATCAATCAGTCGAGCTCGTGCGCACGCGCACCTTCGAACTGCATTCGATAGTAACGGGCATAAGTGCCGCCACGGGCGAGAAGCTCCTCGTGCGTGCCACGCTCCACAACGCGACCATGCTCAACGGTCGCGATCTCATCGGCATGCTTAATGGTCGAAAGACGGTGGGCGATGATAATCGTGGTGCGGCCGCGTGCCAGCTCTTCGAGCGACTCCTGCACCGCCTCCTCGCTCTCGTTATCCAAAGCACTCGTCGCCTCATCCAAAATAAGGATCTTGGGGTTCTTGAGAAACACGCGCGCGATGGCAACACGCTGCTTCTGTCCGCCCGAAAGACGGCTGCCGCGCTCGCCCACGACCGTGTCATAGCCCTGTGGAAGCGACTCGATAAAGGCATCGATGTTGGCGCGACGGGCGGCCTCGGCGATCTCTTCAGCCGTAGCGCCCGGCTTGCCATAGGCGATGTTCTCGCCAATCGTACCGTCAAATAGATAGACATCCTGCTGCACCAGGCCGATGGCGCGGCGCAGGCTCTGCTGCGTCACATCGCGCACGTCCTGGCCGTCGATGCTAATGGATCCGGTAGCCACGTCATAAAAGCGCGGCAGCAGCGAACAGGTCGTGGACTTGCCGCCGCCCGAAGGGCCAACCAAAGCGATGGTCTGCCCGGGCTTGATGGACAGGTCCATATGGTCGATAACGGGACGCTCGTCGGCATCGCCCTCGCCCAGCTCAACATCCTCGTAGTTAAAGCACACGTCGTGATAAACCACGGCGCCGGCGGTCACCTGCAGATCCGTGGCGCCCGGCTTGTCCTGGATATCCGGCGCAGTCGAGAGCACCTCGTCCATGCGCTTAAAGCCGGCGATGGCCTTCTGATACGTTTCGGCCGAATTGACGAGCGTCTCGAGCGGCGTGCAGAACAGCGAAATATAGAGTGCAAAGGTCGCCATATCGACCGCCTGCAGCTGTCCCTGGGCGACCAGCCAGCCGCCCAGCAGTACCACGATCACATAGAGCACACCCGAGAGCAGGCCATACGTCGCAGTATAGACGCCCATGGCGTGATACATGTTCTCCTTGGACGAAAGGTAGCGATTGTTGGAGGCGCGGAACTTGAAGCGTTCGGTCTCCTCATTGGCAAAGCTCTTGACCACGCGCATGCCCGCCAGCGAATCCTGCAGCTGCGCATTGATGCCGCTGATCTTTTTGCGGTTGTCGCTAAAGACCTCGCGCATGCGCATGTTCTGCCAAAACATGATGACCGCAAACGCTGCTGTCACCACAGCCATGGCGAGCGCCAGCACCGGGGCGATGGTAAAGAGGATCACAAACGAGCCGATAATCTCGATGCCGCAGATGATGATCCACTCGGGCACGTGGTGCGCCGCCTCGCAGATATCGAACAGGTCGTTGACCACGCGGCTCATCATGTCGCCCGAGCTGTTGCGGTCAAAGTACGCAAAGCTAAAGCGCTCATACTGGTCAAACAGGTCCTCGCGCATTTTGGACTCCATACGCGCGCCCATCACGTGACCCCAATAGCTCACAAAATAGCGGCAGGCGCAGCGGACGGCATACATCAGCACCAAGCCAACCGCGATCATACCGAGCGCCTGCATAATGACAGCCTGACCCTGAGTAAAGAGCCCACCGGTCAAATTGCGCAGGATAATGGGGAACGCCAGGTCAATGGCGGCAAGCACCAGAGCGCAAACAGTATCGGCAACAAAAAGCCCCATCTGGGGCTCGTAATACGAGAGAAACCTTTTCAGCATAATCACCTTACGCGGTTTTACCAAACCGCGTTTCGTCTCGACGCTGCAAGTGCTCCATTTGGACAATCTGGCCTTCAATCGTCGGTCGCGTATATCCATACGCTTCCCTCCTCTTTTAGGCCACCTTGTCTCAAATGGAGCACTTTCGCTGACTTACACAAACCTGCGGGATCATCCCCGCTCGTTAAAGCTCCGCGCCCCCAAGGCGATGCGCGATGCTATCGCAGGCCAAGGCGCCCACGACGGTCTTGGCGTCTTCGATCTTGCCGTCGAGTACGGCGTCGATCAACTCGTGCAGCGGCACCAGGTCCACGTTGACAAACTCGTCATCATCGGGGTTGGGCGCATCAAACTCCAGCTTGGTAGCCAAGTAGATGTGAATGATCTCGTCGCAAAAACCACAGGACGTGACAATCGACGTCAAAAAGCGAATGCGACCAGCCCTAAAGCCCGTCTCCTCATGCAGCTCGCGTTTGGCGCAATCGAGCGGGTCCTCGCCTGGATCGAGCTTGCCGGCGGGAATCTCGACCGTCACACGGTCGATGGCGGTGCGGTACTGACGCACCAGCACAATCTTGCCGCTCTCGGTCAGCGCCACAACGGCCGCCGCACCCGGATGGCGAACGATATCGCGGGCGCTGCGGCGACCGTTAGGCAGCTCAACCTCAAGACGGTGGACGTCGAGGATCTTGCCCTTCCAGGCGCACTCCTCCGAAAGAATCTTCTCGTGCAGCTCGGCATCGTGCGGGTCGTCGTCGCCCAGCACCAGCGCCGGCTCGTCAGCGACCTCGCCACCAGGTTCGCCCTCGGCGTGCCCATACATGCGGCTGTCCTCCTCGACGATCTGTGCGTCCACGAGCTCTTCGTTCTTCTCGTCCATCCGTCTCATTCCTCTCGGATTTTAGTCATCCCAGGCGTCGCGGCCGCGCAGCGCACGCAGGCCGATGTCGTGGCGCAGGGTCTTACCCTCAAAATCAATCTTCTCGCAGGCCTCGTAGGCAAGGTTGCGAGCGTTCTCGAACGTGTCGCCCAGAGCGGTCACGGCAAGCACGCGGCCACCATTGGTCACGAGCTGGCCGTCCACCACGGCAGTGCCCGCGTGGTACACGGTCACGTTCTCCATGGCCTCGGCATCGGCGATACCGGTGATGACCTTGCCCTTCTCGTAGCTGCCGGGATAGCCCGCGCTCGTCAGGACAACGGCCACAGCCCACTCGTCACGCCAGTCGAGCTCAATCTGATCGAGCTCGCAGTTGGCGCAGGCGAGCATGACCTCAACCAGGTCGTTCTTAAGGCGCGGCAGCACGACTTGCGTCTCGGGGTCGCCAAAGCGGGCATTGAACTCCAGCACCTTGGGGCCGGCAGGCGTGAGCATAAAGCCGCCATACAGGCAGCCGCGGTAGTCGATGCCCTCGGCAGCGAGCTCGGCCACGGTCTGCTCCATGACCTTCACCATGGTGGCGTGCTCCTCGTCGGTCACGATGGGCACCGGGCTGTAGACGCCCATGCCGCCGGTGTTGGGGCCCTTGTCGCCCTCGAGCGCGCGCTTGTGGTCCTGCGAGGTGGCCATGGGGCGCACGGTCTTGCCGTCGGTAAAGGCGAGCAGCGAGCACTCGGGGCCGGTCAGCATCTCCTCGATGACCACAGTATTGCCGGCATCGCCAAAGGTGCCGCCAAAGCACTCGCGCACGGCCTCCTCGGCCTGCTCAAGTTCGGTCGCCACGATGACGCCCTTGCCCGCGGCAAGGCCGTCGGCCTTGACGACCAGCGGGGCGCCCTGCTCGCGCACGTAGGCGAGAGCCGAAGCCTCGTCGGTAAACGAGCCGTAGGCTGCCGTCGGAATGCCCGCGCGCTCCATGAGCTGCTTGGAGAACAGCTTGGAGCCCTCCATCTGGGCGCCCTCGGCACCCGGGCCAAAGCAGGGAATACCCGCCGCGCGCACGGCGTCGGCCACACCCGCCACGAGCGGAGCCTCGGGGCCAATTACCACGAGTCCGCATCCGTGGCTCTGCGCAAACGCCGCCACGGCCGCAGGATCGCAGTCGTCGAGAACAACGTTCTCGCCGCAGCTCGCGGTGCCGCCGTTGCCCGGCGCGATGTAGAGCTTGCCGGCGCGCGGTGATGCTGCGAGCTTAGCTGCCAAAGCATGCTCACGGCCGCCGCTGCCCAACAACAGGATGTCGATGGTTTGAGTGTCCGCCTTCAAGGGTGCCTCCTCTATGGATGAATGGCCCGCTCCGCGCGAGCCCTTTGCAAGCAAATATACCCCTCGGCCGCCCGCTTGGGCTGCAAAGGGGTATATCGCAATAACCAAATAGTCCCGATTACTTCCAGAATCGGTTGATGATCTGCTCGCGACCGGCGCCGACGCCAATGAACGTCACGCGGGTGTGTGCCAGATCCTCGATAAACGTCACGTAGTCCTGAGCCTCCTGCGGCAGCTCATCAAAGCTGCGGCAACCGGTGATGTCGCACTTCCAGCCGGGGAGCTCCTCGTAGATGGGCTTGGCATGCTCAAAGCGCACCTGATGCTCGGGCACGCTGGTGTAGCGCTCGCCATCGACGTCGTAGGCCACGCACACCTTGATGGTGTCGAAAGCCGAAAGCACGTCGAGCTTGGTCAGGGCGATATCGGTGAGGCCGTTGACACGCGAGGCGTAGTTGGCGATGGGGCCGTCGAACCAGCCGCAGCGACGACGGCGACCGGTGGTCACGCCGTACTCATAGCCCTCCTCGGTCAGCGTGTGGCCGGCCTCGGACTCATAGGAAAGCTCGGTGGGCATGGGGCCCGAACCGACGCGGGTGATATAGGCCTTCATGACGCCCAGCACGCGGTCAACGTTCTTCATGCCCACGCCGGAGCCGGTAATGGCGCCGCCGGCGGTGCAGTTGGAAGACGTCACGTACGGATAGGTGCCGTGGTCGATGTCGAGCAGCGTGGCCTGGGCGCCCTCAAACAGCAGGTCCTTACCCTCGTCGATCATGTTGTTGAGCAGCAAGCTCGTCTCGGTGATGTAGGGGCGCAGGCGCTCGGCCATGGGCAGATACTCGTCGCAAATCTGGTCCACGGTGTAGGTGGGCAGGTTGTAGATGAGCTCAAGCTCGGGGTTCACGCGGGCAAGAGCGGTCTCCAGCTTGTCGCGGAACAGTGCCTCGTCCAGCATGTCCTGCATGCGCAGGCCGATGCGGGCCATCTTGTCCTGGTAGCACGGACCGATGCCGCGCTTGGTGGTACCGATGTTCTTCTTGCCGAGCTTCTGCTCAAAGGCGCCATCCAGATCGATGTGGTACGGCATGATGACATGCGCGTTGCCGCTAATCTTGAGGTTCTTGGTGGTGATGCCGTCGGCCTCGAACATGTCGATCTCCTCAAGGACAACCTTGGGGTTGACGACGCAGCCGTTACCGATCACCGACACGTGGTCGGAATACATGATGCCAGAGGGCACCTGGTGCAGGCCGTACTTCTTGCCGTTGACGACGATGGTGTGACCGGCGTTGTTGCCGCCCGAGTAGCGCACGACGGCATCGAAGTCGCCGGCGACCAGGTCGCAAATCTTACCCTTGCCCTCATCGCCCCACTGGGCACCGACCAAAACGGTTGACGGCATGTTTACTCCTTACATTCATGGACTGTCTACGCGCCACGCCGGCACGCAGAAGCACAAAACATTCCCAGTATACCCGTGCAACGGGCGCCTGTCCTACTCCTCGGCATGTGCCCCATCAAGCTCATAGAACTTGGTGGATGCCGGCAGGAACATCAGGTCGACGTCGCCGATCGGGCCCGAACGGTTCTTGGCCACGACGATACGCGTAACGCCCTCGTCGGGTCGATCGTCGCGCGAGGCTTCGGCCTCATCGGCGGAGCGGTCCAAGAACATAACGATATCGGCGTCCTGCTCGATGGAGCCCGATTCACGAAGGTCGGAAAGCTGCGGGCGCTTGCCGGTACGGGATTCGACCTGACGCGAGAGCTGCGACAGCGCGATGAGCGGGATCTTGAGTTCCTTGGCCATGATCTTCAGACCACGCGACATCTCGGAGACCTCGACGGTACGGCTCTCGGAGCGGCGTCCCGGCGGAGGACTCACCAGCTGCAGGTAGTCCAGGATGATGATGGCCTTCTCCTTGTTGTGGAGCATGCGGCGGCTCTTGGCGCGAATCTCGGTCACTGTGGTGCCGGGCGTATCGTCAATCAGAATATCGAGCTTGGACAAGGTCTGCGTGGCCTCGTTGATATTGGCCCACTGCTCGGGGCTAATGCGGCCCATGCGGAAGTCACTGATCGAAATCATGGCGTAGGCGCAAATCAGACGCTGGGCAATTTCCTTGCCCGACATCTCCAGCGAGAAGAAGCCGACGGTATAACCGGCCGCGGCAGCGTTGAGCGCCAGATTCAGGGCGAACGACGTCTTACCCACAGCAGGGCGGGCACCGATGATGATGAGCTGGCCCTCGCGAAAACCCATGAGCATGCGGTCGAGCGACGGGAAGCCCGTGGGCACGCCCGCAGCCTGGCCGCCTGCCTGGCACACTTCCTCGGCCTCGTTATAGGCCTCGACCATAAACTCGGTCAGCGTCTTGTAGCTCGACTTGACCTCGCGCGCCGTGACCTTGAGCAACTTGCTCTCGGCCAGCTCCACGACCTCTTTGGTATCGGTGGGAGCGTTATAGGCCAGCGCGTTGATCTCGTTGGTGGCGCCGATCAGCTCACGCAGCATCGAATCGCGGCGAACGATAGCGGCATGGTGCTGCCAGTTGACGAGCGACAGGGTCTGACCCATCAACTCCAAAATGTAGGCCTCGCCGCCCACGGCATCAAGCTTGTTGATGCTTCGCAGGTAATCGATCAGCGAGATGGAGTCGATGGGAATGCGGCTGTTGTACATATCGACCATCGCGGTATAGATGGTCTTATGAATGGGCCGGTAGAAGTCATCGGGCTGCAGCTCGACCTGGGCCTCTTCGACCACCTCGGGCGATAGCAGCATAGCGGCCAGTACATTGGCCTCTGCATCTTGGTTTTGGGGAAGACCCAACTTGGAGCCGCGGTCCTCAACCGTCAGCCCGGTCTCCCTATCGTCATATGCCATGAGCATCCTCATTCATATCGCTTGCGAGCATCCATAGTATCAGCCACGGTCCCAAAACGCGCCGCGCGCCGCCAATCATCACCGAACCAAACGGATGAACGGTCCTGTATATAGGACTTCGACGCAACGTTCACCATGACACTCACTCAGCGCAAAAAACAAAAGGGCGCCCTGGTTTCCCAGAGCGCCCTTCTTAGAACAAGATTGTTGCGTTGCAGCAAATGCTACTCGGCAGCAGCCTCAGTCTCGACCTCGGCGGTCTCGGCCTCGGCGACCTCAGCGGCCTCCTCGACCTCAGCCTCGGCAGCGAGCTCCTCGGCGGTAACGCCGACGAGAACGACAACCTCGGCCTTGATCTCGCGGTACAGCGAGATGGCAACGGTGTGGGCACCGGCAACCTTGATGGGCTTACCGAGCTCGACGCGCTTGCGGTCGATGTCCATACCGAGCTGAGCCTTGATGGCGTCAGCGATCATAGCGGCGGTAACGGAGCCAAAGAGGATGCCCTCGTCGCCGACCTTGACGTCAACGGTGACCGTCTTGCCCTCGAAGGCAGCCTTGGTCTCGTTGGCGGTAGCCAGACGGACGGCCTCGCGCTTAGCGATGTTGTTGCGACGCTCGTCAAGCTGCTTGAGGTTGCCCTTGGTGGCGGCAACAGCGAGCTTCTTGGGGAACAGGAAGTTCTCAGCGTAACCCTGAGCGACCTCTACGACGTCACCCTCGCCGCCCTTGCCCTTGATCTCATCGAGAAGAATAACCTTCATGATGCGTCTCCCTTCTTAGCCGCGGTCGCGGTTGCCACGAGAGGAAACCACGGGGACGGTGTACGGCAGGAGTGCCATCTCGCGGGCGCGCTTGATGGCATTGGCGATGTCATGCTGATGCTGCGTGCAAGCGCCAGTGACGCGACGGGGCTTGATCTTGCCACGGTCGGTCATGTACTTACGGAGAAGCTGAGTGTCCTTATAGTCGATGAACTCAGTGTTCTCCTTGCAGAACTGGCAGTACTTACGACGCGGCTGACGTGCAGAAAAATCATTAGCCATGTCAAAATACCTTTCATTTGGCAACTTCGGCGAACCGAAGCCGCCTCTCACTCAAAAATAGGTGAACAACCCTTAGAACGGGATGTCCTCATCGTAGACGTCGACCGCGGGCGGCGTAGCCACCGGTGCGGCAGGACGTGCTGCGGGCGCGGGAGCTGCGGGGGCGTAACCACCCTGATCGTAGCCACCCTGGCCACCACGGGAGCTCATAAACTCGATCTCATCGACGATGACCTCAAGCTTGCTCCGGCGCTGGCCGTCGCGCTCCCAAGAGCTGTAGCGCAGCTTGCCCTCGATCGCGACCTTGTTTCCCTTTGCCAGGAAACGGCTCACGGCCTCGGCGCGGGTGCCGAACATAGTGCAGTCGACAAAGTTGGGATAGTCCTCCCACTCGCCAGTCTGCGCGTTACGGCGACGATCGTTGACGGCGACGCCAAAGGACAGAACCTGGGTTCCGCCGGCGGTGGCGCGCAGCTCGGGATCGCGGGTGAGGTTACCGGTGATGTTCACTCGATTGATGCTCATAACTCACTACTTCCTCTTGGGGCACAAGCCCAGTCCAAAACGACAGTCTTACTCCTGGTCGTCACGACGGACGATCATGTGGCGGACCACAGCGTCGGTGATGCGCAGGACGCGATCAAGCTCGGCGATCTGGGTAGGATCTGCGTGGAAGTTGATGAGGGTGTAGTCACCATCGGTGAGGTCGTTGATCTCGTAGGCGAGCTTGCGCTTGCCCCACTCGTCAACGGAGTCGACCTTGCCAGCGCCCTCAGCGATCGTGGTATCGATACGCTTCATAACAGCGAGACGAGTCTCGGGGTCGAGCGACGGGTCAACAAAGAACAGCAGTTCATAAGCCTTCATATTGTCACCTCCTCTGGGCAAATGTGGCTTCAGGTCGTGAAGGTGCGCCTGAAGCAGGAAAAGACTTGGTAATAATATCTTTCAACCTTCCAAGCTGCAAGAATTTGCAGTTACAACCTCATGACCTCCACATATGCCCATACTCACACGACGTTTCATGCGCATTCCAACCAAATGCTGACCAAAAGCTTGACGGATCTGTTGACAAGATACGGTGCCGTGGGGACAAGCTGAGCCAAGCCGCAGGTCAACGGGCACAAGGCTGTGGTCGCAAAATGCATACCAGTGGCCCACAGCACCACCCAAAGATTTTTAAATTCATTGCCAAGTCGCTTATGAATACCTTTTTTGAACAATTGAGTTGATCAACCACGCTGGTCGGAAGCCGTTTTTTGGCACCTCAAGCCCCACTGCAGCGCCAAGCACGGCCAAGCGTTTTAAAAAATGCCAACTTTTCTGTTTGCACTTTGCGATTCCTCGTGTATACTGACTTTCGCATTTAACGGAGAGTTGTCCGAGTGGCCGAAGGAGCACGATTGGAAATCGTGTAGGCGTCAAAAGCGTCTCCAGGGTTCAAATCCCTGACTCTCCGCCAGTTAATTCCAAAGCAGGCCTTCGAGCCTGCTTTGTTTTTACCCCACGCGGAGGGGTGGCAGAGTGGTTGAATGCGGCGGTCTCGAAAACCGTTTGGCCTGTATAAGGTCACGAGGGTTCGAATCCCTCCTCCTCCGCCATTTTGGTTGAGAAAGCTCCCGAAAACGGGGGCTTTTTTGTTTAGAGTCCCTTACAAGCAAATACGGCGGAGGAGGAGGGATTCGAACCCGCCCTTCCCTCAAAAACATGTACGTCAGCCTCCAAAACCGACATTTTTCGACATCTTTGAAGGCTGACGTACACGTTTGGATTGAGCTCACGGGAGTGGCACTATTCGGAAGGCGCCTCTTCGTCTCGCATACCTTTCCAGTTGCGGATAAGAGCCTTGCGTAGTTCGTTTTGCTCTCGCTGGTGCCCGGTGTCGGTACAGCGAGGCATGCCGAGTGCTTCGCGAATGTTGTTCATGGCGCGGTGAAAGGCGAGTTGGCTGCCGAACTGAGCCGAAGTGAGCGTAACGATTCGATATCCCATTTGGGAGAGAACGGCCTCTCGCTCCGCATCTGCTCCTTTGCGCTCGAACTCATCGTGAAAACCGCCCTTATATTCGATACCGAGCTCCCTACGCTTGTAGGTAACGAGCGCATCGATTTTAAGTGTTCGAGCTTTGGCGCAATGCCAGAGACGTTGAGGGATCTCGAGTGGTTTGTTGAGTTCGATACCTCGGATGCCAACGCCGCCTTCGCTTGTTGGGAGTGAGAGGGCGATTGCCGAAGCGGTCTCCATAGGCGAGGCCGAGCGATCGTAGATATGCCTGAGCGCGAGCCGTGCACGTGTGGCACCGGGTTTGCCGGGATGCCGATCGAGCAGTTCGATTATTTCATCCTTGGAGGTGGTGGCTGGTTGCTCGGTATAAGGGTCGGCGGGATTGAGCCTCATGCGATAATCGCCGCAAACTTCATAGCCATATTCGAGATATTCGATCCTATCCATCCACTCGGCAGCGAGCACGAAGGTGAAGGCTTCGTCGGTGATGAAGATTCCGGGCGTCAACTCGTTAATATGCTCGTAGGGAAGATTTTGTCCAAGAATGTGGCAAATGACGCCTTTGGTGCGAATTCGCTCGAATTCGAATACAACCGAGATATCGATAGTCTTGAGCATATCGGACGGAATGCCGCAGTCGATAAGTGCCTGTCGTATGCGCGCAACGCGTTGTTGGGTGGAGATGCCTTGTGCGCCTATCTGGTAGTCGTGCCGCGCAAGAGACTGAACCAAATTCTGGGGTGCATGATGGACAAGCCATGCGGTTTTATGCGAAATGAGAACAGGGGTATCCATTGAGGGCCTCTCGCTCTGAGCCGGTATCCAACTCTTATGTCCGTTGAAGTGGGGAAATATACCGGATGTGAGTAAATCAACTCACTCATGCTGTGAACCCAATCCAAACATGTACGTCAGCCTCCAAAGATGTCGAAAAATGTCGTTTTTGGAGGCTGATGTACATGTTTTGGACCCCTGGCATTCCAGTAACGCCACGCCCGCGCCCAGTCCCTACCGTTTGCCGAGCAATAGGGTCTCAATCGCCTCCAACCATGTACTATGTACGGGCATTGTTCAAACCCGAGAATCAAAGGACCTCATCTTGCCCGTCGTCGCCGCTATGACTGTTACTTCACACGCCTCGGATGCCATGGTCGCTATCCCATTTTGGCTCGAGATGTTCGCCGTTGTCGCGGCATCGATCTCGGGCGTGCTGGTCGCTCGCGAGCACAAGCTCGACCTGGTGGGCGCGGTCGCGCTCGCGGTGGTCTGCGGTCTGGGCGGCGGTCTTTTGCGCGATATGACGCTCCAGGTCGGCAACGTCTACATCCTCAACCAGCCCATGGCACTACCGCTCTCCATCGCCACAGCCGCCATCATCTATATCTTCCCGGCAATCGTCGATAAGCCCGAAAAACTCATTCCCCTGCTCGACATCATCTCGGTCGGCATCTATGCAGCAACCGGCGCGGACAAGGCGTTGGTGTACGGATTTGCGCCCGCCGTATGTATCATGATGGGCTTCTTTACCGCCGTGGGCGGCGGCATGCTGCGCGACGGCTTTATGGGCGTGGTCCCGGGCATTTTCCAACGCACCAACTTCTATGCCATCGCGGCCATCGCCGGATCGGCAAGCTATGTAGCCCTCGTCATGAGCGGCCTCATGAGCAATGTTGCCGCGCTGGTCGTATGCGTTGTGGTGACCATGGGGCTGCGCTGGCTATCACTGCGCTTTGACATTAAAAGCCCTACCGAGGAAGACATCGCGCGCTTTTTGCACCGTAAAAAGTAGGTAGCACAGCACAACCCCTCGAAATGCAACCGAGAGATTCTTTTAGAGCGCCCGCGCGGTGGGTACCCTGTTAGATACCTGTCGAGTATCTAACGAAGGATTCACTATGCCTTGCAACCAAGTACCGTCGATCCGGCGCCACAAAGCGCAGGCCCGCATCACCATCCTATTCGCGCTGATTGCGCTCGCGCTCACCGCACTTCCCACGGTGTCGTTCGCCGGCACCGACACCGCGGGAAACGTGCTCGCAACCGAAGTTGACTCAACTCCGTCCGGTATCGAAGGCGACCTGTACTGGGCCGGCCAAAGTCTCAACCTAGACGACGCCTCCATCGGCCGCGATATTATCGCGGCTGGTGAGAACCTGTCGATTCGCGATTGCACCGTAGGCGGCGCCGTTCGTCTGGCGGCACGCACCATCGATATCGCCAAAACCGCAATCGATGGCAGCGTCACGGTGGCCGGCCAGCACGTCGTGCTCAACACCGGCAGCACCGCCAACTGTTTTTACGCGGCGGGCGAAACGGTCGCCCTGCGCGGCTCCGCCAAATCGGCGGCGCTTGCCGGCGACACCGTTACCATCGACGGCACCGTCGATGGCAATGTTGAAGTCTGGGCCGACAAGCTCATCCTGGGTAAAAACGCCCGCATCACCGGCACGGTGAACGCCCACGTCTCACAGGACCCCGAGCGGGCCGAGGGCGCCCAGGTTGGAGCCCTCAAGATCGACCGGACCGAGAACGAGAACACCTCTACGGTCAACGACATGATCGGCGGCATCGTTGCCGCAGCGCTTTCCACCTGCTTTGTCGCTATCCTGCTTGAGCTTGTCTTTCCGCGCGCAACCGCCAGCGCCGCCGGCATGCTCCATCAGCATCCCATGCCACTGTGGGTAAGTGGCCTTCTGGGCACGGTCGCCATCGCTCCCGCCGTCCTGCTGCTTATCATCTCGATTGCAGGCCTGTCGCTCGCCGGAGCCCTCATGTGCAGCATCATCGGCATCGCTTTGGTCTCGGCGGCATTTACGGGTACCGCGATCGCACGCACGGTCGGACACAACCAAAACCGCTTCGCCATGGCCGCCGCGGGCGGTATCGTCGCGGGCGCGCTCACGGCACTTCCTCTTATGGGCAACTTTGTCAGCGGCGTAGCCTTCGTCTTCACGCTCGGCTACGTCATCCAAATCATTTGGCACAACGCCCACCTCAAGCCGCAGCAGCCGGCTAACACGCCAGGCCTTCCCACCGCCTAACCACCAACCACCACAAAGGGGACAGGCACCTTTGTGGTGGCGTAGGCCGCCTCAATCCCCATGCACCAAAAAGGGCGCCGACCATCTCGGTCGGCGCCCTTTCTTGTTAGACACTATAAAACCCAGCGCTTATTTGTTGACCTGACCGGCGCGGACGGCAGCCTTCTTGCGGTCGGTGGCGTTGAGCAGACGCTTGCGCAGGCGAATGTTCTTGGGGGTGATCTCGACCAGCTCGTCGTCGGCGATGTACTCCAGCGCCTCCTCCAGCGAGAAGGTGCGGGGCGGCACCAGCTGGACGGAGATATCGGAGGTCGAAGAGCGCTGGTTGCCCAGGTTCTTGGTACGGGCAATATTGACGACCATGTCGCCGGCCTTGCTGCGCTCGCCCACAATCATGCCCTCGTAGCACTCAGTGCCCGGCTCAACGAACAGCTGGCCGCGCTCCTGCAGCGTACCCAGAGCGTAGGCGACGGCCTTCTCGGTGGTCATGGAGATCATGGCGCCGTTCTGGCGGTTACCGATCTCGCCGGCATAGGGGCCGTACTCCAGGAAGGTGTGGTAGAACACGCCCTCGCCGTGGGTGACGTTCATGATGCGGTTCTTAAGGCCCATGATGCCGCGCGTCGGGATCTTGAACTCGAGGTGCGTCACGATGCCCGAGGTATCCATGCTCGTCATGATGCCGCCGGAGGTGCCGAAGACCTCAACGACCTTGCCCGAGTACTCGTCCGGGCACTCGACGACGGCCTGCTCGACGGGCTCCATCTTGTTGCCGTTCTCGTCCTTCTTAAACAGAACGCGGGGACGACCGACCTGGAACTCAAAGCCCTCGCGGCGCATGGACTCCATCAGAACGGACAGGTGCAGGATGCCGCGACCCGAGACCTCGACGCCGCTCTTGTCCTCGAGCTCCTCGATCTTCATGGTCACGTTGTTCTCGGCCTCGTTGAACAGGCGCTCCTTGAGCTGACGGGCACCAACGATGTCGCCGTCGCGACCGACGAGCGGGGAGGTCGAAGCCTCAAAGACGATGGACAGGGTCGGCGGGTCGATCTCGATGGGCTCGAGCTCGACGGGATTCTCGGGGTCGGTGTAGACATCGCCGATATCGGTGCGGTCGATGCCCACAACGGCGGCAATGTCGCCGGCGCCGACTTCCTGGCACTCGGTACGGCCCAGGTAGTCGAAGGTAAAGAGTTGCTTGACGGTAGCGGTGGCGCTGGAGCCGTCGTTCTTGACGACCAAGATCTGGTCGCCCTGGTGGATGGTGCCGGAGTACACGCGGCCGATGCCGATACGGCCGACGAAGTTGGAGTGATCGATGGTCACGCACTGCATGGCCAGCGGAGCGGTCTCGTCAACCTCGGGTGCGGGCATGTCGTCGATGATCATGTCGAGCAGCGGGTACATGTCCATGTTGCCGTCCTCGGGATCATGACGGGCAAAGCCGTTGACGCCGCTGGCGTAGATGACATGCTCCATGGCAAACTCAAGCTGGTCGTCGGTAGCGCCCAAGTCGGCCATGAGGTCCAGGCAGTCGTTGTAGGCCTTCTCGGGGTTAGCACCCGGACGATCAATCTTGTTGATGACGATCATGATCTTGAGGCCGGTGTCGATAGCATGACGCAGCACGAAGCGGGTCTGGGGCATGGGGCCCTCAAAAGCGTCGACCAGCAGCAGGGCGCCGTCGGCCATACGCAGCACGCGCTCGACCTCGCCGCCAAAGTCGGCGTGGCCCGGGGTGTCGATGACGTTGATCTTAACGTCCTTGTACTCGATAGAGATGTTCTTGGCGAGAATCGTGATGCCGCGCTCACGCTCCTGGTCGTTAGAGTCCAGGACGCGGTCCTCGACCTGCTGGTTGGCACGGAAGGCGTCCGTGGCACGCAGGAGCTTGTCGACCATCGTCGTCTTGCCGTGGTCGACGTGGGCGATGATGGCGATGTTCCTCAGATTGTCTACGCGCATGTAGTTCCCCTATCTTCTATCCATATACAAACGGCACGCGTATGCGGCCCGCCCAGCGATACAACGCTCAGCGGGAATATTGAGCCTTTTACCGAAAACTCGTTTATTTTAGCGATTTTAGATAAGAGGGGTTTCCTCACCTGCAGGTTCAGGGTCGCTCCACATAAAACCATCGCCGGCACCCATGCCCTCATACAGCACGTATGCCGAAAAACCGCTCTCGAGCGTGGTTTCGAAGAAGCTCACGAGCAGGGCGTCGTGATAGCCGCCATCAATTTCGACACAACCGGTGTAGCCGATGGCGTAACGGGCGATGCGGCCCAGCCCCTCGTCCTTAAGACCCATCTTGTGCTCGGAGATAAAGTTGGTGGCAGCCTCGAGGCACGCCTCTTCGCCATCCTCATCGAGCGCCGCCAGATATCGGTTGGAAGCAGCGTCCTCGATCGCCACAACTACGCCCGGATTCTCGCCGGCGGCAAGGTCGTCCAAGAACGCACCAATCAGGTCACACACCATGGCGTCGAGCTCGGCGGAGACGTTACCGGCGTCCTGCATATCCTGTGCCATCTTTAGACCTTCCCATCGAGTCCGGCGTCGTTACAGTTCTTGTGCCTCGGCAGCAATCTTGGCGGCAGCGTCGCGGGCGCGCATCATATCCATCGCGCGCTTGTCGAGTACCTTGATCTGGTTGGTCAGCATTACTGCATCGACCACGCCCCAGATTACCAAGCCTGTTGAAATCGAAAACCCAAGCGCACCAACTGTACCACGAAGGCGCGAGCAGATTGCCGCGACAAGGGCGGAGACGACAACCATCTTGATAAACGAGCCGCGGCGCTCGCGAAGCGTGCGGGCCTGCGTCACATAGGCAATGCGAGCCGCCTCAGAAGCGTCCGAGCGCATCTGGGCTTCACGCGCGATGGCGGCCGCTTCAGCCGATACGCGGGTACCCATCAGCGACCTCTCCGCTCGCGTGCCAGACATTTAGAAGTCATCGGGGGAGAGCGTATGGACGAACTCGTCGAACTTCTCGAACTCCTGCTCGTCGTCGACTTCCTCGGCATGGGCAGAAACGGTGCCCAGGCGATTCATGATGTCGTCCTCCACAAACATGGGAGCATTGCTGCGCACGGCAAGGGCGATGGCATCGCTGGGGCGGGCATCGATCTTGCGCTCGTCACCATCGGCCAGTACGACAATCGTCGCGTAAAACACCGGCGGCTCGGCGCGAACTATCTCGATGCGCTCGAGTTTGGCGCCCAAGGCGTCAACGGTATCGAGCAACAGGTCATGGGTAATCGGGCGCTCGGCGCGGCCGCTATCGATGCCGCGGCTGATGGCAGCAGCTTCAAACGAACCAGTCTGAATGGAAAGGGAACGCAGCGGCGCGGGCGAGTCCGATTTGCTGCTGCGCTCACGAAGCACGATAAGCGATGGCACGGGACCGGCGGCCATGACGATGGTCTCTATGTCGACACGAACCATGGAACACCTCCGGTACGTAGCGGTTAACACGCGGCAGCCCGCCGCATTGAATAGCTATACTACCCAAACTTTCGCACAGCACACAAAATCAAAGTAGTCTTTTTGGGACGGGGCTCTTTTGACTACTCCAGCAGGTAAGAAAAAAGCCCCGAGGAAACCCTCGAGGCTCTTCACAGTTTTGATGGTGGACCTGACAAGATTCGAACTTGTGACCTCCCGGTTATCAGCCGGACGCTCTAACCAACTGAGCTACAGGTCCATCATGGTGGAGGTTAGGGGGATCGAACCCCTGACCTCAGGCTTGCAAAGCCCGCGCTCTCCCAGCTGAG
This sequence comes from uncultured Collinsella sp., assembly GCA_938023705.1. Lineage (GTDB taxonomy): Bacteria > Actinomycetota > Coriobacteriia > Coriobacteriales > Coriobacteriaceae > Collinsella. The sequence goes on along the minus strand of CALJDJ010000054.1, from coordinate 132 downwards.
CTAAACCCCCACGGAGACAGTAATAAACACCCCAGCGGCGACTCGGCTCTCGCTGGGGTGTTTATTGCGAAAGAAAGTGGTGGACCTGACAAGATTCGAACTTGTGACCTCCCGGTTATCAGCCGGACGCTC
>CALJDJ010000053.1 GCA_938023705.1 uncultured Collinsella sp. | reverse complement strand
ACTTGCAGCGACGGACCTCGGGACGCTCTTACACCACGTCTGCGCGCGCCACCGGTTTTGCTTTTGCTCCATCTCTTTGAACGGCGGGTTCGGATGGTCTCTGTAAAAGAGGTCACTTAAAAATACGATTTGGGAATTCATTCAGACCCTCCAAATAAGAAAATGCCTCCAACCCAAAGAGATTGAAGGCATCTTCTCAGTGGGCTTTCTTTTGATTCCGTTGGTCGCGCCCTACGACCAATTTCTGACCTTAGTATACCCAAGATGCAGATGATATGGCAATCGTTTCGATGTTTAATTCCGGCATGTTCAACCCATCAAATATCAATCACATTTGGCCTGCTCTTCCGTCCTGATTCCTGCGATAACCTCGATCGCAACCCTCAGCTTGTGTAAGTCGCTCTTCTTGTAGATAGAACCGCAAAACGAATAATAGTCCAATGGAAAGACGCGTTTCTCAGTCTTGTGCCCGAGGAGGCCCTTCCTCTTGTAGCTAATCGACACTTGGGACACAATCGAATCGAAGTTCTTAATATCTGGACCATCAAGGATCACGGTATTACGGTAAGCCTCAGGAACAAGCACGGGGATACCCTTGGTTAGAAAACTACGCTCGCAAACGTAATCGCGATACTTATCCTGCACGAGGTCAAAATCGAAAGAGCCGATCTTCACGTCTTCAGCAACGCCCCTTCCTAAATTTTTGACCTCAAACAGAACGCATCCATTGTCCCTATCATGCGAAAGATAAGCGACGATGTCAGGTCTTTGGGCAGCCCAATAAAGATAGAGGGACACAAATACGGCTGCCAAGGCACCGCCAGCCGCTATCAAATTCACAATAAAGTTTGGATTTTGGAGCATCGGCTACCTTCCTCCGACCATATTAACTATTTCGTCTCGGCATCTCTCCACAAGCTGCGAAGGCACAAGCTCAAACCTTGTCGGATCGAGCTGATATAGGAATCCGTTTCCAACGTGAACGCTTTCGTCCATTCGTTCTTTGAGCACTTTGTCGTCTGTGCAAGCTTCCGTTGCAATCCGAGCAAGTTGTAGCTTCTCGTAATTCGAGCTCGATGCATCGAAAATCGCGAGCATCTTCGTAGGGTCTTTAATCGTTTCGAGCAAATCCTTATAGTTGATGGACTCGCCAACAATGGCCTCAAGATCTGCCACGCCGTTAAAAATCTCAGCTGTTTTCATGGGAGCATTGTCTATACGCATCGGTGTTGGACGATGGCGGAACAAGGAAGAGACAACATCGTAGGCGTCCCCTATATCAGCCCTAACCTCGAGCACCTTCCTCGCATAAACGAGTTTAACCATGAGAGTGCCAGAACTTTTCGCAAGTCTTTCGTAAAGGTTGTCTGCCAATACCATATCGTTCGCAGCGACGACAGTCTCGTTAACCACACCGTCCGTGCAGGAAAGAACACAACTATTTGCGGAAGGCTGGAAGGCGGATTTATGTGTGTGCTCAATATCGAACAGAGTACCGTAATCATGGGTTAGAAGAAGTACGGTCTTACCCTTAAGCGTTGCCTCCCCAATGCCGCCAAGAAACAGCATATTCAGCAACGCGTACCTCTTGGCTCCGTCGAACGAGCTGATCGGATCGTCCAGAATGACCAGATCGGGCTTCTTGCTCATACATTCGTAGGCAAAGAACACAAGCGCAAACGCGTTTTTCTCGCCATAGCTCAGCGCTTCTCGCGAATCCGGCACCTCCCATAGGCTCGTATGCACCAGTTTTACCGAGCACTTACCGTCCTCGGCACCGGGTATGCTGACGCTGTAGGGGTATCCTGCTTCCGCAAGGAAAGAATTAATCTCTTCGCATCTGCCTTTCAGCGCTTCCGCCAGCTTCGACTTTTGGCGATTCACGAGCCCCTTGAGCTTCCCGGCATTTGTCATGGTCTCTTCGACGGCCCTGTTAATCTCGGCAGCCAGTGAACTGCAGATCGAGGAATTAAAGTTGTCAACAAGCGCGATATCGATTTTGCAGTTACTCAGTCCTTCGTTCAGATTGTCTACACTGCTTAAGACAAAATACGAAGAGATCGCCCTCAATTTCGCGAGCGTTTCGATAATTAGTTGGGCGTCCTGGACAACCTTGCCAATAAAGCCCTTCTCCTGTTCGGTAATCGGGTCTGGCGAGTCGACTATGGTGTTGATCTTGCAGTTTGCCGTTTCACTCAAATATGCACCGCCGATAGACAGAGCATTGATAATCTTCTCGATGTTGCCCACCTTGGTCGAATCGAAAGAATCGCCTACGGCATTAATGCGTCTTTCTGAGTCGGATGCGGGCAGGCCGCAGTACGGGCACACGCCTTCCATCAGCGAGAGATAGTCCCTGCCCTGTTTATGCCACGCCACCCATTTTTTGAAAGGACCTTGCCCGAGAATAGGCTTAAAAGGGGCGAGCAGCGGGTCTTCGTGCTCCCATGTGTTCCCTTCTTTTAAAGCCTTTACAACAGGTGACGAGCCCTTTGGCATTTTATTGCGGTCGAGTCCAGAGTTGCCTACCAAATTCGCAAGAAAGGACTCTAGGTCGGCAGTCAGCTTTCTAACGTCCTCACGCTCGCTCAGCTCAACCATTGCTCCAAGCTGTTCTTTCAGCTTGTTTTCCGTGTTAATGAACTCAGGCGTGCGAACGAAAGCCTCAAAACTACCGGGAAACAGGCTATCTTGCTGAAAAACGACGGACTGAACATATCCCTCGTCGAAAACCTCTACGGAAGCGATACCGTCCAAACCGTTTACGGTAAAAGGATGCTCTTCAGCAGAACCTTCTTTTAGCCATTTGAATGGTACGAGGTCGGGGCCTATGGACTCGCTGGCGGCAGAGGCCAGAGCCTTCGCAATGGTCGATTTTCCCGTTCCGTTGGGAGCGAATTTAACGTTAAGTTTGCCGGGCTCTATGGAGATAGAGGCGTTATCTATGCTTCGGCAGTTCTCGATGACCACATTCATATTGATATTCCCCCTTGGTATTTGTTGACTTGTTCCTGCAAGTGTTCTTTCGCCACGACGGTGGAACACGACAAGATAAATTATTACATGCTTGAATGACCAGGCAGGACAGGGATTGTCCGAAAGTCTAATCCCGAAATCACGCGAAACCTCGCATCGATAGCATCCCCCATCGTTTCCCTTATTAAACCGTGGAGATAATAATTAATCAGCTCGAGATGCCTCGCGATAAATCGACTTATGCCGTCCTTCGCCGCCAGGAGGAAGAACTCGACCTGCCCCTCCTGCACATGCGGACCTCCAGTCCGAAACACCACACGGTCCAACTATTTGTCCGCACCCTCATATTAGTGATTTTGAGCCAAGGCGAAAAAAAATCTTTTTCATCGAATCTTGCCGCCACTCCCGTAATCTGAGTGAAGATTACTCGGAATTGGAGTTATATAAAAAACATGAGAGCCGTAACGGACACGAAGGCTGGCGTGGTTTAAATGTTGAAGAATATGTACGCATACTCAAGCCGTGTTCTTCATTGCAGGATTCGTTGGATAACCTGCGGGCATAACGACCGTCAACTTATGATTTCCACATAAGATATAGGACAGACAGGAATTTTAGTAAATCAGAAATGACGGACGCAACGTAAGGTATAATGCAGACACGAAACTCAGACACGAATGTAGTTTCCTAGGAAGACAATTCGTGTAAGGCTTCTCATTTAAGGAGAACAGCATGGACAGAAGCATTTCTTCTCTCCTCAACGAGGTTAAAATCGCAACCCAGAAGTACGTCACTGCCAAGGTTCTTGCTGGCCAACTCACTGATGCCGAACTGGGAATCGATATGCTCAAGGCGCTTGAGTCTCCTCTTTCGATCGCGGAAAAACTTTCCGCGAAAGCGTCCGAAGGCAGAAAAGGCGGATTGGAATCCAAAGGAACTGGAGTCGACGCAAATCCCTTTGACAATACTGTTGCAGACTCCCCGTATAATACATATCGTATTCGCGGAAAAATTAATTCCTTCGGCGAAGAACCACCCTTTTATTTCATTCATAACGAAAAGCTGTATAAAGTCGGTAAGCTAAACGGAGATAATAAAAAGCCATTTTACAAGAAGATGGTTCCGGCTGAGGAGCTCCCCTACCTTCTTGAGACTCTGATGATGTTGCTGGACGAAAACGGTAAAGTTGCGGTAAAGGACTACCTACAAAAGATCAAACTTGAGGCGCCTAATTCATATGGCCGCAAGATATCCGAATACCGTTGCTATGTAGTTGTTGGTGCCTTGGAAAAGGCTGGAATTTTAGAGCAGAAAGAAAGGGGGAAATACTGCTACACGGGTAAACGCACGCCTAGCACCAAGCAGATTATGGATGCATTACACGCGCTCGAAAAGAGGGAGGCTATATTGAGCCAGGCAGAGTAAAAAATGCATCGGAAGAGTACCAGTCTTCCGATGCGAAACCAACCGGTACGTGGACGTACAGAGCGGCTTATTCCATTTTAAGCTGTCTCAAAATTAATGCAATCTTGCAAATGGAAGAAGTTTAAATTGGTTTACTTTATTAACGTGAACGAAAGCGACAACTGGCATGTTGTTCATTCTGAACACTGCGGCTGTCTTAATCGTACGATGCGTTGCATTCGACTTGGAAAGTATGCTTCCGCAAGTAAGGCACTTCGTTCGGCAAAAGACATCTATCCGAATGCCCGCCCTTGCTTTTATTGCTGCAACTAGGCCTGCCGACCATTATTAGAATCAAGTCTATTCTGACAATAATTCTTGAGCTAGGACACTGAAGGGGCCGGAGATCTTGAAGATCTCCGGCCCTATATATTATCTACAATCATCTTTTAGTGATTTGCTCGATAGCGTCGAAAATGCTGGAGGCGGAGGCCAGGAAGATGATAGAACCGGGCCTCGAGCTTGCGGACAGGATCGAGGCGGCATAGGATATCAACTGTATACCAGGTTCCACGGCGCCGAGCCGACTCGGTTCGGATCAGGCGCTACACCAACTTTCTCGACACTACCTCCTGGAATATTCCATTGTCCTGGATATTGTTCGAAATCGGACATGGAATCTCCATCAAATACATCGGTTAAGATAACAGAAAGATCAACGTCAACGAAGGGATTTGCAACTCAAAGGGAGCTTCAAAATACGTGCGGGCAATTTTCAATTAGTCAAATTAATTATGGCAAATAACCACTTAACTGATGTAAAGGAATCAGACCTGGTTATTTACGTCGCTAAATCTCCTTGCAGACAGGCTTCCCTACACACGAAGTTGGATAAAAGTCCTGAATGAAAAGGGGTGCCAGACGCACGAACAAATACCTAAGAAATCCGATATCCATCGTAGCTTCGATAAATCAGCTCGCTATCAAGCCAATTACGAAAGCACTTTCCTAGCACGGCCTTCATGCTGTCGCCAGCATCCAAGGCGCTAATTTCTTGCTCTATCGATTCTTTCGTGAAAGAACCAGCCCGATCTGGATTAAAAACAACTCCATATAACGCAAGCTCTGGATTATTGTCAACAGTATTCTCTGGAAGTGTACACATCTGAAAAATACCTTTCAGTCGGTTTTAGCAAATGAAATCGGCAGCATTGCAAACACAGTCATAAATAAAATCAAAAACTCTAGTAGCCAAGTCAATGAAAAAATCTTCATTTCTACAAAGGTCGGATTGTTCCTCTGGGCATAAAACAAAGATAAAGAAAGCGGGTAAATCAGACACCTCGCGATCAAGCACGCTGCCAACAGCACTGATATCTCTCAAACAACGAGGAGAATCGTCTCCAGTATAGAAATACGCTTGCGCGGAATCACCGCCAATACCTGTTTTTATATGATTTCTCGTCACAATCACATCACTGTAGGAGCATCCGTTCCTATTCAAAGATTCTTTTACCATATTTCGAAATTGATCCGAAAAGGTTTCGGAATCATTTCCCTTTGAGGAACCTACAGCCATTTTAAATGCTGAGAAATTCTCATCAATGGATCTCAGGATATTGGAGGATTCATCCAATCCAACAACTTTGCGAAGAGCCTTGACAATTCCACGAGCATCAACGGAACCTTCTCCAGATTCAAAAGAATCACTACCGATGTCGCTTTCGCATTCATCGAGAAAAGTAGTGAGTTCCTCCCTAGACGAAGCTATCTTGTTCCTGAGGGTCTGTCTGAATACAAGACAGTCATCCGAGCGTTTTACAACCGTCTGGTAAGATTTCTCAGAGTAAAGCAGTTCGGCCAGTTGGGCTCTTAGAAGTATGTCTTCAGGATCGTTTGGCCCATCAATTTTAAGTTTGGTGTATTCATCACGAAGCATCGTTAGCAACCAAGAATCATTCCACTGAGAGAAGGTGAGCACCACGTCCGCCTGGTTAGAGAGGCTTTCCGCTAGAGGGCTCCATAATCCCGAAACATTATTCGGAAGTATATACAGTGAAGAGCATTCTTTACCGCTACGCTTCTTACAACGAGGGTAAGCATTGAAATACCGCAAAGCAAGGCGATGCAAAGACCCTTCAAGAAGAACCTCGGATTTGACTACACGATGATGAAATACAATAGTTTTATAGTTCGAAAGGCGCTTCCTAAGAAAATCCTCTGCTGTTGGCAATGCTTTTGTCGGAAGAGCAAATACATAGGATTTCTCATCCATCTTCATAAGTCGAAGGCCCTCAATAAGACGTCCATACTGCATTGCATCCGATCCAACGCCCGACGACTTGCTGTCCCTTTGAACAAAATCAAGACGATCAGCATCAACGGTACCGCAAACAATAGCGTGCAATTGACCGAAAACGCCATCGTCATTGAGAATAGCCTTTGCCACAAGACCGGCGGTAAATGAAAAATAGAAAGAATCGCTTTCAAGATTGCCGCTATATAGTGCTTGAGAAATCGCCAGATCAGAAAGCCTGTTGCCTATCGCTTCATGTAGGGCAATCTCATCTATACCTTTTTGTTCAAGATAGGTATCAATATTGGCAGTGAAGTTGTTGGCGCTTCGGTTACCTGCATATTTTTCACTTCTAGCAACGCCATAAAGACTAGTGAGGACGTGCTCACAAACATGACTAAACGGGGGATGCCCCAAATCATGAAGCATTCCAGCAAGCCTAACGCCTTCAGCGAGACACATAATCGTTAGACTTACCTCACGAGGGGTTCTGGAAGGGATAAGAAAACTAAAAGCATCAATTGCATCAGGGTCTACATCGGAGCTCTGGCACTTTTCGAGAAACTCCCTTTCATCCTCAATAATCTTCCTTAAGTAAACGCCCGATTTAGTGGGCCTAAACGCGTCGCGATATGTGGGTTGATCGAGCAGATTGCAAAGAGCTTCATGCATCTGGCGGCCAAACGAAATAATTACATCTTTCTCAGCATTTTCAATTGCATTAAAAAACATCTGACCAGCAAGATGCATGCAACCAAGAGAATGCTCGAAACGTTGGATACGCATAGAGGGCCAAGTAAAGAATGATGTCGAATCTTGGTAAACGAAATGTAGACGGTTAAATAAGGGCCCGTTCATAATGTCATGTTCAAGATCAGTAAGACGTATTATGTCGTGAACATTGTCAGATACATTATGGTGTTTCCAAGCCGCAGTACTCATCTCGACCCCCTCATATAATTATTACTTTATGCCATCGTTAAATCATGTCCCAAGTGAGAATTGTATCCTCTGGTAAATCGGACTTGACGGTACGCCCGATGACAACGCCAGCATAGGTCGGTGCGATGCCGGTACCGGGGCGCTTGGGCATCAGGTCCTCCTTGGCGATGACCTCACCAGCCTTCATGTCTCGCGTAAGCACAAGCGAGCGCCTCGCCTCGCGTCGGGGCGTCTCCTCACAGGAGAGCACAGTTTTCTCGGAGGAACCCAAAATCCTATCGATGAAGCGGAAGTTCTCGACGGCGCGCTTGAAGTCCTCGACGTCGCCGGAGTGGTAGTGGTCGTTTCCAGGGAGCGTCTTATCCAGCGTGAAGTGCTTCTCGATGACCTCGGCACCGAGAAGGTATGCCGTCGAGAGGGTCTGCATCGAGACATCGGGCGCGACGTGATCCGAATAGCCGACCTTGAGGTCGGGGAACGTGCGTTTCAGCGTCTCGATGACGCGGAGGTTGGCGTCGTCGGGGCAGGTGGGATAGCTGAGTACGCAGTGCAGGACGGTGATGTCTTTGCAGCCCGAGCGCTTCAAAGCTCTAATAGCCTCGTCGGCCTCGGAGAGATAGCTCGCGCCAACACTGATGACGACCGGCTTACCCTTGGCGCCGATATGTTCGATGAAGGGCAGATTCGAGGCATCGGAGGAAGAAATCTTGTAGAAATCGACGTACTGCTCCAGGTAGTCTGCACTGGCGTAGTCGAACGGAGTCGAGGTGAAGTCCATGCCCCTCGAATGGGTGTACTCGCAGAGCTCGGCGAACTCCGCCTCCCCGAAGGAGTCGTGCTTTTTGAAGAGGTCGTACTGTGTCTTGGTCGGCTCCTTGGTGAGGTCCCAGTAGGCGGGAGAATTCTTGGAGACGATGGTACCCGCCTTGTAGGACTGGAACTTAGCACAGTCGCAGCCCGCCTCGGCGGCACCGTCGATGTAGCGCTTGGCTGCCTCAAGGGGGGTAATCCCCTCGGCCTTGGCGGTGTCGTAGAAGTTGACACCCATCTCGGCGATCAGATACGGAGTTGTGGTCCTCATTGTCTAAAGCCCCTTTCTATAGGCTGTTGATAAGACTCATTACACGCCTACGTCCGTTGCGCAGGTCGTGCGAGAGAAGCATGTCCTGGAACCTCTGGCGCGCCTCCGCGGAAAGCCCGAGGTACATATCGAGGTTGGACTTGATGATCTCGTCAGGCGGGTTGAGGCCCAGGTAGGTGAAGCCGTTCTCGTTGCAGACGAAGCCGTGCTTCTCCTCGCGGCGGTTCTGGGCCATGGCGATTGACGGGATACCCAGGATTGCAAGCTCGTAGCCGGTCCTCCCTCGCGAGGTCACCGCGATGTCGCAGCCGCTCATGATCTCGGGCATGTTCGCCACGTCGTAGAGGACGTCCACGTTATCGAGCGGCTCGTTGTACGCGAGGAGCTCGGGGACGTTGAGCTTCGCCCTGCCAAGCACGACGGTGAAGTGGTACCTGGAGTAGCGCTCGGGATCGCTCGCGATGATTGCGAGCAGCCTGTCGGAGTAGTTCTGGGGGTCGGCGCCGCCGAAGGAGATGAACACGCGCTCGACCTCGGGCTTGACCTCGACAGGGTTGTAGAAGAGAAACGTCTTCGCCGAGATGTAGTAACGCTCCCCAGCCTTGACCTGCGGGAGCTCGTCATCGTGGTAGAGCGCGTTGAACACGAGGTCCGCCTTGAGGATACCCTCGCCGTCGTCCTCGAAGTTGACGATCTTGGCCTCAGGGACGACCGACCTCAGGCCGATCATGTAGTCAATCGAAGTCGTAAGGATGTCGTTGATGAACAATGTGTAGCGCTTGCCCTTGCAGCGATCAAAAAGGTCGGCGATTCCATCGACGCCGATGAGATTGTGCGTCGTCATCCCAAAGACCTTCGGATCGGTCTGGTTGACGTCGTAGTAGATATCGGGCTTGGTGTAGAACTCGTCGGCCATCTCGAGCGCGCGGTAGATGTGGCCGATGCCGCGCTTGTTGTTGCCGTTGACGTAGATGGCGACATTCTCACGGTCTAGATGGGCCGCCACGCAGCGAAGGTCGTCGAACGTGTCGACATCGATGCCCTCGGAGGTGGGAACCTCGAAGACGCCGACCTTCTCCCCAATCCGAGTCTCCGGGGTCACGACAGAAGCGCGCGATACCACAAAGGCGCCGGTCTCCGCGTAATCGGCAGGGAGCCATTGGCGGTTGAGGCGCTCGGCATAGTTCGGGTGAACGGAGCCATCATTATCTTTGCTCCAAGAAAGACGCGGTTCGTTAACGACAGAAATCAGAGTGTCCAGATCCTCATCGACGGCCTTTTCAATTGCCGCGTCGAGCGTCTCCACGGACAACGTTGGTGAGGTCGGCTGCATAGTCACGACATAGTCCCATTCGGTATCGGACGGCACGGCGTCGGCGATAACGGCATCAAGTGTTACGTCGTCAGCACAGAGAGCTGCATCACGCCAGTGAACCTCCGCACCCATCTGCTGGGCAATAATGCGCACTGCGGCCGAATCGGTAGTTACAATGACATGAGAGATGTTGTGCGAGGAAAGTGCGTTGTGAATCGCGTAGTATACGAGCGGATGACCGCCTACGAGACGGATATTCTTATTAGGGATGCCCTTTGAGCCGGCGCGAGCCGGAATTACAGCGACAATATTCATTTTAGCTCCTAATAAATTTCAAGTATTACTAGATGAAACGTACTGGCGTCACCTATCGCCCGGTAAGCGATCGGAGAAAACCAACCACCTCACTGCGGTATAAAAAAGTGACAACGGCGAACAACGCCACACCAACCATCAGCTCAAGAGTCAGCGATGAGCAGATCACCCCATTGATGCCGCAGACACTAAAAATAAGGCAAGAGGTTATCGCTGTTTTTAGTGGACTTGAAATACTCTTGTAATAACGCTGGCCAATGACGGTTCGCAAAATCCCGATGACGGCAGAGGACGCGGCCACTCCTAGAGCCGCAGCAAGAACCCCGAGAGATTCCATTAGGATAAAAGTCACAATAGCGCTAATAATTACACCAAGCGACGAAGATACTACGTTATAAATAGGCTTTTCATTGAGCACGATTCCGTACGAAGTCGTCTCACAAATCAAGGCCTGAATGGGGTTCGTCATCACTAGCATAAAGTAGGCTTGGCAGGCCGCATAGCCACCACCGACTATCATGAATAGCACGTTCTGAAAACATATTATTAAGGCAACCAGGGTGGCCGAACCCCACATGACGAGATCATGAACGCGTCTGATTGTATGCATGTCTGTTTCATAGTGCGCATACATGAATGGCGACCAATATGTAGTAAAGGCAGTGGGAATAATAGTAAATACGTTAGAGAGAGTTGTTGCTATTGCGAAAATACCGACAGCAGCGTAAAGGCCTGCTCCCGAAAGAGCAATCTTACCGACCATTCCATTTAAATTTAGAACGAAGGAGGTAGCCATCATAGGAATTCCGAAAGAAAACAGCACTCCAATGTTATTTGAAGTGACACTTGCCCCTTCAAATGAAAAACTCTTGCGCTGTTTTAACATGAACCAAAGGGAAACGAGTGCCATCAAGAGTGTCATAGCGAAGATGGAGGCACTGTAGCGAGTCGTCCAGAGTAAACCAACTGCAACGAATGATATTTTTGTAATCACATTCTGAAGAATTGCTTGCAAGTTATATCTGCCCACCCTGCCTTCCATGCGGGCGTCAGTATTAACTACGCGAAATACAACTAATGAGGCGATAAAAATCCCCATACATATAATTAACGGAAGGTTTAGCGCACCAAATAAGTAATGCGAGACCTGGTAAGGAAAAACAAATACAGCTAGTAAGACTAAAGCGAGGTCAACCCCTAGACCTACAATCATGGCAATTGATCTAACGGAACCTTTAGTTAGTCCACTAGGAGGCTCAAAATAATAACGTATCTGAGAACTGTCTAAGCCAAGCATGCATACTGTCATAAGCAAAGTGCCCATAGAGTAAAACAGATTGATTTTTCCATACTCATCTTCAGGAAACACATGTGACACAACGGGTATAACAAATACTGTTATTAATCCCGATGCAATTGGCACAATCGAAAAGCCGGCGAAGCTTTTTAGCATATTACGCGAATTAGCCATTTATGAACTCTCGCTTTCGAGTAAGCTGCTTCTGCGTTATATGGTCATCAGCTAGGATTCGCCACGAGGAAACCTTTTGCATAAGACCTGAATAGAAAGCCGCTTGCTTTACAGCAAAACCCAGAACTTTCCTGATGCAATAAAAAGGAGGTCGCTCACAGCAAAATCGCCCAGAATTATCGGAGATAATCTTGTCGATTGCGTTGGCAATCTCGACAGTTGCAGAGCTGGTGCCGCGTTTATAGTAAAGCGAAATGTTTTTCACAAACTCAACATTGATATGGCTGCTGTCACCACAAAGAACTCGAGCAATAGTATTTCGAAGCCCCAGAGATGAATCGATTTGTTCGATAGTTTCTAGAAGTTTGAATTGGAGATGTGCAGGAATCTCAAATGGTCGCAAGGCAAAGACGGGTAAACCCGCATATGCGGCTTCAACTGAAGACGTACTGCACCATGTCAAGCCAATGTCACAGTTTAAAAACCAATCTCGAATGGCATGCTGTTTAATTACATGAAGATTGGAAAACTCGCCCTCAATAGTTTGAAGGCGCTCGCTCAGTGGTTCGGAAGGATGAGGGCGGTAGATGAATTCAACGTCTTTGAGAGCCGGATCACGTAGGGCATCAACCATCCACGAGAGTGTTTCATTATAAGCGCGCTTTGATGTTTCACGGTTTTCGGCCGTATTAAACAGTCCCCTTGCATCAAGCTCAGCAACCCTCTCATCTGTGAAAAAAGCAGTAGAGAAATTACCGATGAATAGAACCCATGGCTTTGCAGGATCGATTCCAAACTCTATTCCAAGTTGCTCTTTTCTTAGGCTCAAATTCCGGTACTCATCTCGAAAGAAATCAAGCCTGTTGGAGCCAGCAACGCAGGTCCGACGGGCATCAACTCCAACTGAGGCCAAAGCGTCGCTAAAAAACTGTCCCCAGCAAATATGAAATGTTCGCTTGGCCTTATCAGTAGGAAGAACAAATGAAAGCCCATCCGGAGTTGTAACCTGCTCGCTATGTAAGTCAACAATGTCAAAGGTTCCGTCCGGAAACCCACCACGGTAACAGCAAAGAGCTTCAACATCTTTATTGTCATAGCACCAAGGTGTAACGATAACTTTTGGTTTTATGAAACAGCTTGCGGGGCCTTCGTTCCATCCCTTAAAAACGATTTTCGAAGTAATATGGCGCTCGCCGAGAGCTCGTTCAAGCAACAATGCACTCTCAAGTTCTCGGTTTAAGTGTTCCACAATAATTACTACATCAATTTCCATTTTATTAATACACAGCATTATCTGGTCTTTCTTCTAATGGCCGGCTTGAATCATCGTTTCCTTTTTTCGCTCGCGCATTAATGTCAAAGCGACCAGGGCACCAACATATACGGCCCCTTGGAGTGAAAAGAGATACGTTAGATCAGAAGCAAAAAGGATATTCCCGGCAACAGATATAAGCTTGACATAGATCATCGACTCAAGAACCCTACATTCATTGAAGGCAATCGAGGCATTGCGTATCAATGACGCATATGCCCATCCAGCAAACGTGTAAAAAATCGACGAACCGAAATAGCCAAAATAAGTTACAAAAGATGCAGCTGTTGTCGCGGTATATGGATTTCCAGCTTCAATTCTGTACGCAGAATAAGCTGAATAGTCGCATGCCACTCGCATCATCCGCCACTGACCAAAATCGAAACTTGATTGCATCGACGGTTTTAAAATGGCGTTGATTTCATCTGACAAATCAACTGATGGGAGCGAGGACCCCCTGCCATGCATGTAAATTGACCACCAAACTTCACCTTGCTGTGCCAAACGTTGATTAATTGCATCAATAAATTCGGAAAATGAATCGTCAAACAGTAGGATTCTTTGTATATATACGACTCCGATTAACAGCCAAAAAAAGACAAATAGCACCTTAATAATAACGTTAACTTTTTCGTCGCTTAAGGCAGGCAAGGCAGAAAGAGAAAGTATAAACGCAGCGAAGAAATATACGCCGAACTTATCGCCTTCAAGAAAATAGAAACCAAATGTAAGAAAAAGAAAAATGCCTGGAGCAAGCCTACTGCCAGACTTTCTAGCCATTACAACAACAGGCAAAAAATAGGGGAGATATGTTCTAAGACTCACACTAAAAGAGCTCATATACTGTGAGGAATAGTCAAGCCTTAAGGTTCCCGCTTTAAAATAAGGGTTAGCCGCTACCTGCAAAAATAGATATAAGGCGACGGCTATTCCAACCAATAAAAACCAGTTGTATTTAGAGGCATTATCATTACATAAATTATTTTCAGCAAGAAATATATTGTCTTTTGTGATTCTATACATCTCAATAACGGTAAATGTAATCACATACAATGCCACAAGGGGTGCAACTGCGCAAACATACCAACTCTCATAATTCAGCTCAACAAGAAATAAACCTTCATCGCAACAAAAAGTCCCAAGAATGTTGAGCGTCGCCATAGTTATTAGCCAAAAAAACTCAAGAATAAAACGCCTGTCTCGAACGTATAACACCCAGAGAAAGAAGACGTAAGTAGCGAGTACGGCGAGATTAATATTTATTATTTGACCAACGAACCATTCGACTAGCAGTGCGAATAGCTCACAAACCGCGAAGAGAAATAGACCGGCCCTAGACATATTTTGCGCGCGATTGCGGAAATTTTCTGCAGTTCTATTAGAGCGCAAACGATTTCGCTCCTTCGGGAAAACCGTTGAATGATGAATGGAATCAGTGATCACTACAGCGCCTCATGCGTCTCGTACACATGCGCGTCGGCCTTCGACGCCTCGGACAGGCCGTCGTTGATCTTGGCGCACAGGTCGCAAGTCGAGCAGGCGTCGAGCTGCTCCTTGGTCACGCGACCCTCCTCGTAGTCGCGCACGACCTTAAGCTCATGCATGTCATAGGGCCTCTTGGTGAACAGCGCCTTCACCTTGTGCTTGAGTACCCACCAGCCGGGCTTCCAGATGTACTTGTGCATGGCCGGGCTCACCGAGCCGATCATCCAGCAGTTGCGGTCGCAGTGGCGGACCTTCGTGCGAACCTTCTCAGCCTGGTCGGAGTTCCAGAGCTCGTCCCAGGACTCCTCGTTGAGGTTGCCCATGACCTCCTTGTCCTTGGTGCCGTTGCAGGGCATAACGTCGCCGTAGGGATCGATGAAGAAGGTGTCGAACGCCATGTCGCACGGCAGCAGGCGCGGCTGGCCGTAGATGTAGTTGATGAGGCCGTGGTTGAAGTAGGCGCGGAACCACTTCTTGGGGCTGTTGGACCTGAGCAGCTCGTTGACCAGGTCCTCGAAGTTCTTGGCCACCATGGGGCGGTCGTGGATGATGTTCTTGGCCTCGACGAAGTAGAAGCTGTTGTGAAGCGACGCCGTGGCGAACTCCATGCCCAGCTCGTCGGAAATCTTGTAGAGGGGCACCAGGTCGGGCGCGTTGAGGTCCTGCACCGTCATGCCGAAGCCAACATCTGGGTGCTTGAGCTCGACGAGCTTCTTGAGCGTAGCGTAGCCGCGGTTGTATCCGTTATCCAGGCCGCGGATCTTGTCGTTGGTCTGCTGCAGGCCCTCGATGGAGATGCGGATGCCGACGTTGGGGAACTCCTCGCACAGGTCGATGATGCGTTCGGTGAAGAAGCCGTTGGTGGAGATTACGATGCGGTCGGACTTCTTGTAGAGCTCGCGAACGATGTCCTTGAGGTCCTGGCGGATGAAGGGCTCGCCGCCGGTGATGTTGGTGAAATACATCTTGGGGAGCTTCTTGATGGTCTCGATGGAGAGCTCCTCCTCCGGGCGGCTAGGCGCCTTGTAGCGGTTGCACATGGTGCAGCGCGCGTTGCAGCGGTAGGTGACGATGACGGTACCGTTGAGTTTCTTTTCGGCCATGGGTCTATCCCCTCTTCTTGGAATCAACAAGCTCCTGGTAGAGTCCAGTAAGCTGCTCGATGTACTTAGACTGGTCGCAATTATTCAGAACGTAGTCGCGGCATTTCTGCTGCATATCGCGGTACGTATCCTTGTCGCCAATGAACTTGACGCCACGAATAATTGCATCGGCTAATGAATGAGAATCGTCTGGCTCGCAAGCAAACCCGGTCTCACCTTCACGAACAAGTTCCGGTATGCCTCCGATACGCGCGCCAACAATGGGCGTGCCGGAGGCAAATGCCTCAACGATCGAGTACGGCATGTTCTCTCGACATCGCGAGCACGCGATGGCGAGAGACGCCCTCTCGACATATTTTTGGAGCGGAGCGCCGGTCTGATATCCCGCAAACTCAATTCGATCTTTGCAGGACAAGTTCTCGACTCTCCGTGCGAGCGCTTCACGTTCGGGGCCATCACCGACGATTACAAGGCGCCAATCGGGAATCATGTCTTCAATCGAGGCAAAAGCGTCAATCAGAAGATCGACGCCCTTCTCCTTGGACAACCTTCCAAAGAATAAAAGGTACGGACTCTTGTAATCGGTACCGTCAAAATCAGAGTGAGCCTGCTCAAGCGTCTCCGCAGAACAAAAATTAGTCATATGGGAAACACGATTTGACTCAAGTCCGCCCTCAATGGTCTTCTGCGCCATGAAGCTCGAGGGGCAGACAATCTTATCAATCTTGTTATAAGCATGTCTCAGCCTAAGATATTCAGCCTCAGCAAAGGCCATAGCACTTTTAGCCGTAGAGCCCTTAACGCACTTGCGCTTGAGGCAGTTTGAGAACTTGCCGCCCAGGCAGGCATCGCAGACGCTTCCTCTACCATCGAGCATGAGATAGTTGGGACAAACAAGGATATAGTCATGGGCTGTGAAGAGCACGGGGACGCCATGCTCCTTAAGGTAAGGGGCATCGAGGATCGACAGGGTAATCTGGCGATGAACGAGGTTCATATGGACAACGTCCGGCTGTACCCGCTCACACAGTGCCTGGAATTTCTCTTTAGCCTCATTGGAATAGATAAGCGAAGCAGCAGCGGAGACTTTTTGCGTGAGCGAAGACGGTCCGTTGTAATCCTTTGCCGAAACAAATAGGTCGGCATCTTCGCACGGGAGATTGTTATCCCCCTCCATGGCAAAGAAATGAACCTCATGACCGGCAGCCTTGAGACCTTCGGCGAGACCGAAGTAATACGTTTCCGACCCACCCTTGAGATAGTGGAATTTGTTAACAAGGATAATCTTCATCTAACGAATTTCCTTATACAGATCGAGAGTACGCGCAACGACAGAACCCCAGTTATAGGTAGAGAGGACACGCTTATTTGCAGCGTCGCCCATAGCGGCAACTCGAGCACGATCGGCCAATAAACTCTCAAGCGAAGCCCTGAGCGCAGCAGTATCCCCCCTAAGGAAAGTCACTCCCGCACCAGCCAGGACATCCGCGCACTCGGGGATATCGCTCGTCACGCAACAGCGGCCGTATGCCATGGCCTCCAGCAGGCTCATGGGCATTCCCTCCACGTCGGAAGGCAGCACGTAGGCATAGCAGTTGGAGTACAGCTCTTCCAAGGGCTCGCCGTTGACGAACCCGGTGAAGAGGACACGCGGGTCGCCCTGCGCAGCCACGCGCAGCGAAGCCTCGTACTCGGAGGTGTCCGAACCGCCGCCGGCGATGACGAGCCTCTTGTCCGTATCGAGCTCCTTGAAGGCCTCGATCAGGAGCTCGGGGCGCTTCTCGGGGACGAGCCTGCCAAGGTACAGCAGGTAAGAGCCCGCATCGAGCCCCCACTTCTCCTTTATCTGATTAACCGGCCTCGGCTGCATTGGCTCGATACCGTTGGGGATGAACGTCGCCGTGCGGCCGTAGGCGCCCTCGAAGTAGGACTGGACCGATTTGGACAGGACGATGAGGCCGTCGGCCTTGGTAGCGGCCGCTTTCTCCCCCATCTTGATGTACGCGCTGGCGAGCTTTCCCCACTTGGCGCGCTGCCAGTCCAGGCCGTGGATGGTGGCCACGGTTCGGATGCCCGCACGCTTTGCCAAAGGCAGCGGCACGCAAGGACCCTCGGCGTGGTAGTGGATCACGTCGGGGCGGTCCTTGATGGCAGCCAGGGTGGCGAAATATGAGGACGAGAGGGCAGCGAGGCCCTTCTTGTCGATTGTCTTAACCGGCACGACGCGCACGCCGTCGACCATGCGCTCGCGGCCGTCCGCGGCATCGCCGGTCATGACGTCGGCGCCAGAGCGGTCAAAGCAGGTGACCTCGTGGCCGAGCGCCGCCATGTGGCGGGCGAGCTCGGTGACGACGACCTCCACGCCGCCCTCGCGGGAGCCGTATCTCTTATGTCCTATCATCGCGATGCGCATCTAGCACGCACCCTTGCCGGTGATGACCTCGATCACCGTGAGGACGACGATCTTCAGGTCCGTGACGGGACCGCGCCTGGCGATGTACTCCAGGTCGCGCTGGACCATTCCGTTGAAACCCGTTGAATTGCGGTCGGTCACCTGCCACCAGCCAGTGATGCCGGGCTTGACGGCCAGACGCTGCAGGTCGAATTCTGTATACTCGGCCACCTCGTTGGGCAGCGGCG
>CALJDJ010000052.1 GCA_938023705.1 uncultured Collinsella sp. | reverse complement strand
CGGCGGCACGAACAGCGAGGCCTACCGCTATCTCGGCGCGCACCGCACGCGGCGGTCGGGGAAAGACGGCTACGTCTTCCGCACCTGGGCGCCGAACGCCGCGCATGTGTCCGTTGTGGGCGATTTCTGCGGCTGGAACGGCTACGCCCACCCGATGGAAAAGAACGCGGACGGTTTCTGGGAGTGTTTTGTGCCGTCCCTCAAGCGCTACGATACCTACAAGTTCGCCGTGACGGCACAATCGGGCGAAACGGTCCTCAAGGCCGACCCCTACGCCTTCCACGCCGAGACCCGCCCCGGTACGGCCAGCAAGCTCTATGACCTCGGCGGCTACCGCTGGGGGGATGACGAATGGCGCGCGAGCCGCGCAAAGGCACCCCTCGACCGCTCGCCGCTCAACATTTACGAGGTCCACCTCGGCTCATGGCGGCGGCACGAAAACGGCGATTTTTACGACTACCGCACGCTCGCGCGCGAGCTGGCGGATCACGTTCTGGACCTTGGCTACAACTGCGTTGAGCTCATGCCCGTCACCGAGTATCCGCTTGACGATTCCTGGGGCTATCAGTGCACCGGCTATTTTGCCGCAACGTCGCGCTACGGCACGCCCAGGGACTTTATGTACTTTGTCGACCATCTGCACCAAAAGGGCATTTCCGTCATTTTAGACTGGGTGCCGTCGCACTTCTGCAAGGACGCGCACGGCCTCATCGACTTTGACGGCACGCCCTGCTACGAATACGCCGACCCCAATAAGCGCGAGCACGAGGGCTGGGGAACGCGTGTGTTCGACTATGGCCGCGGCGAGGTGAAGAGCTTTCTCCTTTCCTCTGCTGCGTTCTGGCTGCGCGAGTTCCATGTGGACGGCCTGCGCGTGGACGCGGTCGCGTCGATGCTGTACCTCGACTATGGCCGCGAAAATGGCCGTTGGACGCCAAACATCAACGGCGGGCACGAGAATTTAGAGGCCATCGACTTCCTGCGCGCGCTCAACGAGACTGCGTTTTCCGTCGACCCCAACGCATTGATGGTCGCGGAGGAGTCGACCGCGTGGCCGCTCGTCACACGGCCCGCCAAGGATGGCGGCCTCGGCTTCAACCTCAAGTGGAACATGGGCTGGATGAACGACATGTGCC
>CALJDJ010000051.1 GCA_938023705.1 uncultured Collinsella sp. | reverse complement strand
TCTGGCAGTATAAAGATGAGGTGAAGACTATGGCACAAGCTTTCTTTGGCGGCGTTCATCCCAATGATATGAAGGCTGCTACCAATGAAAAGGCCATCGAGCAGCTCCAAGCACCTGCTCAGGTGGTGATCCCCATGTCGATGCACTTCGGCGCACCCTGCACCCCGACGGTCTCCAAGGGCGACTATGTCAAGCTCGGACAGAAGATCGGCGAATTCAAAGGTCTCGGCGCTCCCATTCACGCAAGCGTATCCGGTACGGTTGCCGCGGTGGAGCCCCGTCCCTATTCCATGGGCGGCAAGGTCATGTCCGTTGTGATCGACAATGACTTTAAAGACGAGCTGAGCGAAGAGGTGAAAGCCCCCGCCGACCCCGACGCGCTGAGCGTTGAGGAAATGGTCGAAATGGTCAAGCAGGCCGGTATCGTCGGTATGGGCGGAGCAACGTTCCCGACCCACGTTAAGATCTCCGGCGGTATCGGCAAGGTCGACACGGTGATCATCAACGGCGCGGAGTGCGAGCCCTACATCACCGGCGACCATCGCGCGATGCTCGAGCGTCCCGCCGAGATCATCGGCGGCTGCTGCTACCTCGCCAAGATGTTCGGCGTGAACAAGGTCGTCATCGGCGTGGAGGACAACAAGAAAAACGGCATCGAGGCCCTCAACAAGGTCATCGCCGAGCAGAAAGCTCCGGTCGTGGTCGAATCGCTGCGCTGCCGCTACCCGCAGGGCGGCGAAAAGCAGCTCTGCCAGGCGATCACCGGCAAGCAGGTGCCCCCGGGAGGCCTTCCCGCGAACATCGGCTGCGCCGTGTTCAACATCAACACCACCATCGCTATCTATCATGCCATCAAGGACGGCATGCCCGTGGTGCGCAAGGTCGTTACCGTGTCCGGCAGCGGCGTTGTGGAGCCGAAGAACTTAGAGTGCCCGATCGGTACGCCGGTCGCCCTCCTCTTCGATGCCTGCGGCGGTCTGAAGGACGAGACGTTCAAGCTCATCGCCGGCGGCCCGATGATGGGTATGGCGCAGGCGTCCGCCGACTTCCCTGTTGCCAAGGGCACGGGCGCGGTGCTGGCGTTTGCGGGCAATGAGAACAAGGTCTCCGCCGACCCGACCTGCATTCGCTGCGGCCGCTGCGTCGAGGCCTGCCCCATGCACCTTGAGCCCCTCTACCTTTATTTATATGTGCAGAAGAACCGCATCGAGGATCTCGAGGCTGCCCACGTGATGGACTGCATCGAGTGCGGCGCGTGCTCTTACATCTGCCCCGGCAGACTGCACCTGACGCATTCGTTCAAGGTCGGCAAGCAGAAGGTCAAGGAAGCCGCCGCCAAGGCCAAGGCCGCGGCAGAGGCTGCCAAGGCTGCCGAAGAAGCAAAGAAGGAGGCTTAAGAGATGCTGAATGATTATAAGGGTCTGAAGCTCATCGCTTCCTCCAACCCCCATATCCGCAACAATGAAGA
>CALJDJ010000050.1 GCA_938023705.1 uncultured Collinsella sp. | reverse complement strand
GCGGCGTGGCCGCGAAACCACGCGCCACTTTGGGCATGGGATTGCGGACTCAGATGGCCTAGAGAGATATGGGTGCAAACGAGAAATCGTTGTTGGGGTCGTCCTTTTCCATAAACTCATCGAGACAGAATGTCATATAGATTGGAACGTAAAGGATCTTGCCCTCTTTGCAAAGGTTTTCGTGGCTCAGCACAACGGCCTCGGGAATTTTGTACTCGCCCACACTCATCAAACGGTCGAGGGCTGCATGTGCTCGAACTTTCTTGCCCGATTTGACTTCGATTGGGACAACATGCCCGCGGGCACCTTCGATTACAAAGTCGACTTCACCGACCTCACGCGTTTGGTGGTACCACGTATCTGCTCCGAGGGCAACGAGTTCCTGTGCGACCACGTTCTCATAGAGGCCGCCGAGGTTGGGGGTTTTCATGTCAAGGTAGACGGCGCGTGCCGTGCTGCCGGGATACCGCGATGCGAGCATACCTGTATCGGACTCGTATAGTTTAAAGGCCGTCGTTTTCTCCGTCCTCTTGAGAGGACTTCGTGCCTCCGTCACCTGGGGGACCATCAATCCAACGCCTGCGTTCACCAGCCATAGGAAATCCTGCTCGTATTTTTGAAGACGAGCTCCCTCGCCTAGAGACGAGACGATAAAGCGATGGGACTCCGCCTCAAGCTGAACGGGAATTTGCTCGAAAATGGAGCGAACGTTAAACGCTCGAGTCGATGCATATTTAGAGATATCGCTTTTGTACTGATCGACTAGCTGAATTTGAAGCTCACGCGTTCTCACGAGCGAATAGCCCGAATCGATATAGTTCTGAACGACCTCCGGCATGCCGCCGCAAACGATATAAGCTCTAAAGTTTTTGAGCATCGCCTCATGAATAAAATTTTCGACGGGACGCCTCTCGACAAGGCAGCTGCGGATGTCTGCAAGCACATTCTCGCTGATGCTGTTTGCCCAACAAAACTCTTCAAAATCCATTGGCCGCATAACAATGTGCTCGACATACCCCACCGGGAAAGAAGAGATCCCCTTAAACTCAGTCCCAAGCATAGACCCCGAGAAGACATAGCTAAAGCGTCCGTCCTCGACCAGCGCCTTCATAAGTGTAACGATCTGCGGATACTCCTGAATCTCATCGACAAAGATAAGCGTATCTCCCTCAACAAGCGGTGCATCCGCAAGAAGGGCCACACGGTTGATGAAGTCAATGGAGTTCTTAGCGCCAACAAGTACGTCTCTTGCCTCGGCATCAAGTAGCAGATTGACCTCATAATACGAAGCGTAGTTGCTCTTTCCAAACGCGCGAATCGCATAGCTCTTGCCAATCTGACGCGCACCGGTAACAAGCAGGGCCTTATGGGAGTTATTCTTCCAGCTCAAAAGCCTATCAGTGACTTTGCGGCGTAGCATTAAAACACCTCATTGACAAAAATTGGCAAATAGATTTGCCCCTAATCATACAAAAATTGACAAATAGATTTGACCCAAATCATACAAAAATTGGCAAATAGCAAAGCTCACTTAGGCCTCAAAGCCAGCGAGCCAGCACGGTACTTTGCGAAAAGGCTGGCGGCGCCGTTGTTGAGGGTGGCCAGGTTGACAGTGGCGCCGTTAGCGTTCTCGGCTGCTTGGGCGCGCAGGAGCGAAAGGGCGTCGGTAGCGTTCATGCAGAAGCCGACGGTAAAGTTCCATACTGCGAACTCGCAGTCGCTTGCCGCGGGGTGAAGCGCGATCGGCTATCCCTTATGTTGGATGAAAAGCCCCATGTTTTTGCAGGGGTGCATACTCGTCAAATTAATGT
>CALJDJ010000049.1 GCA_938023705.1 uncultured Collinsella sp. | reverse complement strand
GGCACATGTCGTTCATCCAGCCCATGTTCCACTTGAGGTTGAAGCCGAGGCCGCCGTCCTTTGCCGGGCGCGTGACGAGTGGCCACGCGGTCGACTCCTCCGCGACCATCAGTACATTCGGATCGACAGAAAACGCCGTTTCATTGAGCGCGCGCAAAAAGTCGATGGCCTCTAAATTCTCGTGCCCGCCGTTGATGTTTGGCGTCCAGCGGCCGTTTTCGCGCCCATAGTCAAGGTACAGCATGGACGCGACTGCGTCCACGCGCAGGCCGTCGAGATGAAATTCCCGCAGCCAGAACGCGGCGGAAGAGAGCAGGAAGCTCCTCACCTCGCCGCGGCCATAGTCGAAAACGCGCGTCCCCCACCCTTCGTGCTCACGCTTATTGGGGTCTGCGTATTCGTAGCAGGACGTACCATCGAAGTCGATGAGGCCGTGCTCGTCCTTGCAGAAGTGCGCGGGCACCCAGTCAAGGAGAACGGAGATCCCCTTGCGGTGCAGGTGGTCGACAAAGTACATAAAATCCTTGGGCGTTCCGTAGCGTGATGTCGCGGCAAAATAGCCGGTACACTGATAGCCCCAGGAATCATCGAGCGGATACTCCGTCACGGGCATGAGCTCCACGCAGTTGTAGCCAAGATCCAGAACATAGTCTGCCAGCTCATGGGCAAGCGTGCGGTAATCGTAAAAATCACCGTTCTCGCGCCGCCGCCATGAGCCGAGATGAACCTCGTAAATATTGAGCGGAGAGCGGTCGAGGGGCGCTTTCGCGCGGTTTCTGCACCACTCGTCATCGCCCCAACGGTACCCGCCAAGATCGTAGAGCTTACCGGCTGTGCCGGGGCGGGTCTCGGCGTGGAAGGCGTAGGGGTCGGTCTTGAGCACCGTGTCGCCCCTCTGCGAGGTGACGGCGAACTTATACGTGTCGTAACGCTTCAGCCCCGCGACAAAGCATTCCCAAAAGCCGTCGGCGTTGCGCGTCATCGGGTGGTCGTATCCGTTCCATGCGCAGAAATCTCCCACGACGGACACATACGCAGCGTTCGGCGCCCACACGCGGAACACGTAGCCGTCTTTTCCCGCCCGCCGCGTGCGGTGCGCGCCGAGATAGCGGTAGGCCTCGCTGTTCGTGCCGCCG
>CALJDJ010000048.1 GCA_938023705.1 uncultured Collinsella sp. | reverse complement strand
AAACGGCTGCGCTGGTACTGGCGTAACCCTTCCGATCTTTGCCCGTGGCACATGGTAGACTGGCCCCCTGAATCTCCAGACAGTTGGTATCACTTAAGTTAGTGATAGTCTTAATACTAGTTTTTAGACTAGTCGTTGGAGTCCGAATGATTGATGTTTTAGGTCCAGAGAAGCGCAGACGGCGAAGTGTTCAGGAAAAAATCGCCATTGTTCAGCAGAGTTTTGAGCCCGGAATGACCGTGTCGCTGGTCGCCCGTCAGCATGGCGTTGCTGCCAGTCAGCTGTTCCTGTGGCGTAAGCAGTATCAGGAAGGCAGCCTTACAGCCGTTGCCGCAGGAGAACAGGTTGTGCCCGCGTCGGAGCTGGCATCTGCGATGAAGCAAATTAAAGAGCTGCAACGCCTGTTGGGCAAGAAAACCATGGAAAACGAGCTGCTAAAAGAAGCCGTTGAATATGGCCGACAAAAAAAGTGGATAGCGCACGTGCCCTTGTTGCCGGAGGATGGCGAATAAGCCTTGTCAGTCGTTGCCTCCGGGTCTCACGTGCGCAACTGCATGCCATGGCCCGTCGGTCGAAGGACTGGCAGGATCGTCGGTGCAAGCGCAAGCCTGATGATACTGACGCGCTGGCCCGTATCCATACCGTTATCGGCGATCTGCCCACCTATGGTTATCGTCGGGTATGGGCACTGCTGCGCAGACAATCAGAAACTGACGACATGGCGGTGATCAAGGGGTCAGTTTGGAGATCGGAAATTTTTGTACGTTAAGCACATTATTTAACCAATTCGGATACGTAAGTGATTGATTTATCGTCAGTGGCTATCGCTTTTAGGTTGTCGCTCTTGCTGTATCGCATTTAGGTTATCCGATTAAGACAAAATCCCCTGAAAACGCTGTATAGCGCGGGAGTACACCCTATTGCTACAGGTAAGCCTGTTCAAAAAACAGGCTTACCGTACAATAATTCTCTATATCCAAACTGACCCCATCAATGCCAAACGCGTATACCGCATCATGCGTCAGAATGCGCTGCTGCTTGAGCGTAAACCGGAAATACCGCCATCGAAGCGGGCGCATACAGGGAAAGTGGCCGTTGGAGAAAGTAACCAGCGGTGGTGCTCTGACGGCTTCGAGTTCAGCTGTGATAACGGTGAAAAACTGCGGGTCACGTTCGCTCTGGACTGTTGCGATCGCGAGGCACTTTACTGGGCGGCCAGTAACGGTGGATATGACAGTGAAACCGTGCAGGACGTCATGCTGGGTGCCGTGGAGCGTCGTTTCGGTAACAGCCTGCCGACATCCCCAGTTGAGTGGCTGACAGACAACGGTTCAGCCTACCGTTCTTATCAGACGCGTCAGTTCGCCAGAATGGGGTCGGTTCCGGCTGAGGGCGAAATGACACCCTAAGCGTTAGCTCTGTGTCGTTGCACGATGTCAGCGACGGTATTCTTGCTGATACCGAGCTCGCGTGCGATCCAGCGATAGCTGCGTCCCTCGGCCCTCATCGCAACCACCTTAGGCAAAAGTCGGTCTGATTTTGGTCGCACTCCGGCCTGACGACCAAGCCTCTTACCACGTGCCTTCGCAACAGCAAGGCCTGACTTGACCCGCTCGCTGATGAGATCCCGCTCAAACTCCGCAATGCCGGAAAGAAACGTCGCCAGCATTCGTCCATACGGCGACGAAAGATCGAACGCCATTCCATTCATGGCTATCACGGAAACCTTCCAGTTCTCCAGTTCACGTAGCGTATTGAGCAGATCGAGCGTCGAGCGCCCCCACCGGGAAAGCTCAGTGACCAGGATTGCATCAATTTGTCTGGACTGGGCAAGCGCCAGGACTTTCTTTCGCTCGGCCCGGTCGAGTTTAGTTCCTGAACCTGTTTCCTTAAATATTCCCACCACGTCGTAGCCGGCACGGCCGGCGAAGGCTCGCAGATCAAATTCCTGGCGTTCACAAGACTGATCCGCTGTTGAAACCCGGCAGTAAATGGCGGCACGATGTCCCAATTGAACCCTCCTGGATTTTTGTATCGGAACGCCCTGATTTATATGGGCTGGCTGTTGTCCAAAACAGACTATACTTCAAAAGGGACGAATTTGTATGTCACGACGCCATATTTTCACCGAACGGCAGCGAGCAGCGCTGTTCGATCTGCCCACGGACGAACTGTCGCTACTGAAGTTCTACACGCTGGGCGATGATGACCTGGAAAACATTAGGCAGCGCCGCAGACCGGAAAACAGGATTGGCTTTGCCCTGCAACTTTGTGCCTTACGATATCCGGGCCGTGCACTGGCTCCTGGTGAGATGATCCCGCGTGAAGTCCTTTCCTTCGTCGGTGCTCAGCTTGGAGTTCCGGCTGATGCGCTTCTCACTTATGCCACACGGCGCCAAACCCGTCAGCAGCACATGGACACGCTGCGCGAAATTTACGGCTACAAGACCTTCACGGGCCGTGGTGCCCGTGATCTGCGGGAGTGGACTTTCGGCCAGGCCGAAGATGCCAGATCAAACGAGGATCTTGCTCATCGTTTTATTGTGCGGTGTCGGGAAACTTCCACCATTCTGCCCGCAGTATCGACAATCGAGCGCTTGTGCGCGGATGCTCTGGTCGCCGCTGAGCGGCGGATTGAAACGCGGATTGCGGAAAATTTAACAGCGGATGTTCGCGATCACCTGGACAAACTTCTGAGTGAAATGCTCGCCGGCAATATCAGTCGTTTCATCTGGCTTCGCAACTTCGAGGTTGGTAACAACTCGGCTGCTGCTAACCGTTTGCTCGACAGGCTCGAATTTCTGCGTACCCTGAATATCAATCATAGTGCTTTGGCCAGCATACCTGCCCATCGCATTGCCCGGCTGCGTCGGCAGGGTGAACGCTACTTCACCGACGGTTTGCGTGACATCACTTCGGACCGCCGCTGGGCGATCCTTGCCGTCTGTGTTGTGGAGTGGGAAGCGGCGATTGCTGATGCCATAGTCGAAACCCATGACAGGATCGTAGGAAAAACCTGGCGGGAAGCGAAGCGCCAGCATGACGAAACAATTTCCGGCTCTAAAGCCACACTCACGGATACGATCCGTACCTTCACCGCGCTGGGAGCTTCGTTGCTTGAGGCCCGCAGTGACGGAACCCCGCTGGAGATGGCTGTCGCCAGTTCGGTTGCATGGGACCGGCTCGCTCAACTGGTAGCGACAGGGACTCAACTCAGCAACACGCTAGCCGATGAGCCTCTTGCATATGTCGGGCAGGGATACCATCGCTTTCGTCGTTATGCGCCCCGCATGTTGCGCTGTCTGAAGCTCGAAGCCGCGCCGGTCGCCGGACCATTGGTAGCAGCAGCTTTGTCGATCGGAGAGATGAAAGGTGTTGCATCGCCAGAAAGGCGTTTCCTGCGGCCCAGCTCCAAATGGAACCGTCATTTACGAGCTCAGGAAAAAGGAGATACCCGTCTTTGGGAAGTGGCGGTACTCTTTCACCTCCGGGATGCTTTTCGTTCCGGAGATGTCTGGCTCGCTCATTCGCGCCGCTATGGTGACCTCAAGCAGGTACTGGTGCCGATGATCGCGGCGCAGGAAAATGCAAAACTGGCCGTGCCTTCCAACCCACAGGATTGGCTGGCAGACAGAAAGGCGCGACTCACGATCGCTCTTAAGCGGCTGGCCCGGGCTGCCCGTAACGGCACTATTCCGCACGGTAGCATAGAAGATGGAACGTTGCGGATCGACAGGTTGACAGCAGACGTGCCGGATGGTGCCGAGGCACTCATACTGGATCTGTATCGCCGAATGCCGTCCGTTCGGATTACCGACATGCTGCTTGAAGTTGATGCAGCCCTTGGTTTCACAGATGCGTTTACCCATCTGAGAACCGGGGCTCCATGTCGCGACCGGATCGGTCTGCTCAACGTCCTGCTCGCTGAAGGGCTCAATCTGGGCCTGCGTAAGATGGCGGAAGCTACAAACACGCATGATTACTGGCAGCTCTCACGCCTTGCCCGCTGGCATGTTGAAAGCGAAGCCATGAACCAGGCATTGGCAATTGTGGTGGCCGCGCAGGGTAAACTGCCGATGTCACGCGTCTGGGGGATGGGCACGTCAGCATCGAGCGATGGTCAGTTTTTCCCGACAGCGCGGCATGGCGAAGCCATGAACATGGTCAATGCCAAATATGGTTCTGTTCCCGGCCTCAAAGCGTATACTCACGTAAGCGACCAGTTCGCGCCATTCGCTTGTCAGTCGATCCCGGCGACCGTGAGCGAGGCACCGTATATTCTCGATGGACTACTGATGAACGAGGTCGGTCGCCATGTTCGCGAACAGTATGCCGATACAGCAGGATTCACCGACCATTTGTTCGGAGCCAGTAGCCTGCTCGGCTACAATCTCGTTCTGCGAATCAGGGATCTGCCATCGAAGCGGTTGTACGTATTTAATCCCGATACGACCCCCAGGGAGTTACGCAAGTTGGTAGGTGGAAAAGCCCGGGAGGATCTTATCGTTGCGAACTGGCCTGATATTTTCCGTTGTGCCGCGACGATGACCGCTGGCAAAATCAGGCCCAGCCAACTCCTGCGCAAGCTCGCTTCTTACCCACGACAAAACAACCTTGCAGTTGCGCTTCGTGAAGTTGGTCGTATTGAACGGACCCTTTTCATTATTGAGTGGATCCTGGATACGGACATGCAGCGGCGTGCTCAGATCGGTCTTAACAAGGGAGAGGCCCACCATGCGCTCAAAAATGCGCTCCGTATCGGGAGGCAGGGGGAAATTCGCGATCGCACGACAGAGGGGCAGCACTACCGAATCGCTGGGCTCAATTTATTGACTGCGGTGATCATTTACTGGAATACCGTCCATCTTGGTCATGCCGTCACGGAGCGGCGGAACGAAGGGTTGGATGTTCCCCCTGAATTTCTTCCCCACATATCCCCATTGGGCTGGGCGCACATTCTACTGACTGGCGAATATCTTTGGCCCAAGGAACCGAAAGCTTAGGGTGTCATTTCGCCCTCAGCCGGAACCGACCCCTAAATGGTCCGAATGATATGATGCATTCCTATCTGG
>CALJDJ010000047.1 GCA_938023705.1 uncultured Collinsella sp. | reverse complement strand
GTGTCCGAGACGCTCGAGGGCAAGCTGCCGCAGCGTAAGCTCGTGACCACTGCTGCCGCCGGCTACTCCAGCTACGGCAACCAGATCGGCCTTGCCACCGGTCAGGTCAACGAACTCTATCACCCCGGCTACGTCGCCAAGCGCATGGAGGTCGGCGCCGTCGTGGGCGCTACCCCGGCAAACCACGTGCGTCGCGAGTGCCCCGCCCCCACCGACAAGATCATCCTGTTGGGCGGCCGCACCGGCCGTGACGGCATCGGCGGTGCCACCGGCTCCTCCAAGACCCAGAACACCGAGTCCATCGAGACATCGGGCGCCGAGGTCCAGAAGGGCAACGCCCCGGTCGAGCGCAAGCTGCAGCGCCTGTTCCGCCGCGGCGATGCCTGCCGTCTGATCAAGCGCTGCAACGACTTTGGCGCCGGCGGTGTCTCGGTCGCCGTAGGCGAGCTTGCCGACGGCCTGTATGTCGACCTTGATACCGTGACCAAGAAGTACGACGGTCTTGACGGCACCGAGCTCGCCATCTCTGAATCCCAGGAACGCATGGCCTGCGCCGTCGCCGACGGTGACGTCGAGGAGTTCATGGGCTACGCCGCCGAGGAGAACCTCGAGGCGACCGTTATCGCCGAGGTTACCGCCGAGCCGCGCATGCGCATGGCCTGGAACGGCGTCGCCATCGTCGACCTGTCCCGCGAGTTCCTCAACTCTAACGGCGCACCCAAGCACCAGGTCGCCCACGTGTGCGCCCGTAGCGTGTGGCAGCCCAGCTGGGCCGGCACCACGCTTGCCGAGCGCATGACCTCGCTCGTCACCGACCTCAACGTCGCTTCTAACAAGGGCCTTTCCGAGCGCTTCGACTCCACCATCGGCGCCGCGACCGTGCTCATGCCCTTTGGCGGCAAGACGCAGCTCACCCCCAGCTCGGCCATGGTCGCCAAGTTCCCCGTGGACGGCGAGACCACCACGGCGAGTGCCATGGCATGGGGCTTCAACCCTTATCTGATGGAGGCCGACCAGTTTGCGGGCGCCTACCTGTCCGTGGTCGAGTCCATCGCCAAGCTCGTGGCTGCCGGCTTTGAGCACAAGCGCGCCTATCTCTCCTTCCAGGAGTACTTCGAGCGTCTGCGCACCGAGGCCGAGCGCTGGGGCAAGCCCACGGCAGCCGTCCTGGGCGCCCTCATGGCCCAAGTCGACCTGGGTGCCGGCGCCATCGGCGGCAAGGACTCCATGAGCGGCTCGTTTGAGGACGAGGCCGGCGAGCTCAACGTTCCGCCGACCCTGATCAGCTTCGCTGTCGCCGTGGGCAAGGCGGCCCGCGCTGTCTCCCCCGAGTTCAAGGGCCTCACACACCGCGTCGTCCGTATCGCCCCCGCCACCTATGGCGAGGACTACCGCCCCGATGCCCAGCAGCTGCTCGCCGCGTTTGACGCCGTCGAGGCGCTCACCGCTACCGGCGACGCCCTGGCCGTCTCCACGCCCGGCTACGGCTGCGGCGCCGAGAGCCTCTTTAAGATGTGCGTCGGTAACCAGATCGGTATCGAGCTTGCCGAGGACGTGGACGTGGAGAGCCTCTTCACCCCGCTCTACGGCAGCTTTATCGTCGAGCTCGCCGAGGACGCCGAGCTGCCCGAAGTCGCCGACGGCGTTGTCGTCGAGCCCCTGGGCACCACCGTCGAGGGCTATGTCATCGACACCGGCTCCGAGGTCATCGAGCTCGCCGAGCTCCAGGAGGCCTGGGAGAGCGACATCGAGGGCGTCTTCACCTACCGCAGCGCCGGCGAGACCCCCGAGGTCGAGACCATCGACTTCCGCGCCAAGGATATCCACGTGTTCGGCGGCGCCAAGATCGCCCGCCCGCGCGTGATCATCCCCGTGTTCCCCGGCAACAACTGCGAGTACGACAGCGCCCGCGCCTTCCGTGCCGCCGGTGCCGAGGCCGACACCTTCGTGATCAACAACCTCACGCCCGAGGCCGTCGCCGAGAGCACCCACGAGCTTGCGCGCCGCATCCGTGCAAGCCAGATCGTTATGATCCCCGGCGGCTTCTCGGGCGGCGACGAGCCCGACGGCTCTGCCAAGTTCATCACGGCGTTCTTCCGCGCTCCCGAGGTCACCGAGGCAGTCCGCGACTTGCTCAAGGCCCGCGATGGCCTGATGCTGGGCATCTGCAACGGCTTCCAGGCCCTGATCAAGCTCGGCCTGGTGCCCTACGGCGACATCGTCGACGCCACGCCCGATGCGCCCACGCTGACGTTCAACACCATCGGTCGCCACCAGAGCCGTCTGGTGCGCACCCGTATCTCGTCCAACCTGTCCCCGTGGCTTTCGCAGTGCAGCCTGGACGACCCCTACACCGTCGCCATCAGCCACGGCGAGGGCCGCTTTGTCGCCAATGACGAGGTGCTCGCCCAGCTGATCGCCAACGGCCAGGTCGCCACGCAGTACGTGGGTGAAGACGGAAAGCCCAGCATGGATCTTTCCGTCAACCCCAACGGCTCCGCACTCGCCATCGAGGGCATCACGAGCCCCGACGGCCGCGTCCTGGGCAAGATGGGCCATGCCGAGCGTCGCGGCGACAACCTGTACCGCAACGTGCCCGAGCATGTCCCCGGCGATAAGTTCATGCCGATCTTTGAGAGCGGCGTGGCCTACTTCGCTTAAACCTTTCCCATCGGGTACAATCCCCTCGGGTAACAACACCCGCCACCGACACATCCGGTGGCGGGTTCTTTTTTGCTTCGCGCATGCAGGAAGGACATCATGGAAAGCCGCAAGCCGTATCTCGCCACCCTGCCCGGACTCATCCTGGGCTGTCTTGTTTGTTGCGCGCTCTGGGGATCGGCCTTTCCCTGCATCAAGATCGGCTACGCACTCTTTGGTATCCCGGCGCACGATAGCGCCTCGCAGCTGCTCTTTGCGGGCTTGCGCTTCACGCTTGCCGGCGCCCTGGTTATCGTTGGGATGAGTGCGGCCCAGCGCCGCCCCCTCATTCCGCAGGCTCGCGACATCAAGCCCATCTTTGTCTTGTCGCTCTTCCAGACTATCGGGCAGTACTTCTTTTTCTATCTGGGCCTCTCGCACGCCAGCGCCATGTCGAGCTCCATCATCGAGGCCAGCGCCAACTTCCTCGCAATCCTCTTTGCCGCCCTGGCATTTCACACCGAGAAGCTCAATACGGCCAAGGTGCTTGGCTGTGCGCTGGGCTTTGCCGGCGTCGCGCTCGTCAACCTCTCGGGCGCAGATGGCACCTTTGGCTTCAGGCTCGATGGCGAGGGCTTTATCCTAGCCTCCACTGTCGCGGGTGCTCTTTCGACCTGCCTGATCGGCATCTTCTCGCGCAAGCATGACGGCGTCTTGCTCGCCGGCTGGCAGTTTTTAGTCGGAGGTTTGGTCCTTACCACCATCGGGTTTTTGATGGGCGGCGCGCTCTCCCCCACCGCGATCATCCCCGCCATCGCACTCATTATCTATATGGCACTCATTTCCGCCGTCGCGTACTCGCTATGGTCGCGTCTGCTTGCCGTCAACCCCGTCAGCCGTGTGTCGGTCTTTGGCTTTATGAATCCAGTCTTTGGCGTACTGTTGAGCGCTCTGCTGCTCGGCGAGGGCGCTGGCACGAGCCCTGTTACCGTACTTGTTGCCCTGCTGTTGGTCTGCGGCGGCATCATCATCGTCAACAGGCCCAAAAAGGTCTAACGAACTGCCCCTATTTAGCAGAGGGGGTTCACATGCTTTAGCTTAATGGAGTACATCGGAGAGCCGAGGGCCGCCACGCCCGCCAGCGTGCGCCCTTTTTCTAGCGTATCTGGGCGCCGGCTTTCTTCTTCTCGCGCTTTACGCGGTAGAGCTCCGCGTCGGCAGCACGAAACAAGTCTTGCCAGGTATCGACGCCATCACCGACCCGTGCGTAGCCGATGGACATCCGCAACAGATACGGAACCTCGGCGCGCGCGAGCTCATCGTTGATTGTCGCGCACAGATGCATGATATCCTGTTCCGCCGCTGCCTTTTGGAGCACCACGAACTCATCGCCACCATAACGTGCGATAAAGCCGCCAGACGCCGAGCAGACTTCTTTGAGCGCAGCGGATATGACCTGAAGAGCATGGTCGCCCTCCACATGCCCATAGCGATCGTTAATCTGCTTAAAGCCGTCGGCGTCCATCATAAGCAGATATACATCTTCGGCCTGATCCACATTTGAGAAGAGCGACAGCATATAGGTCTCAAAACGGTTGCGATTGTTAAGTCCAGTCAACGGGTCGGTCGAGATGAGCTGCTCCTGGTAGATGATGTAGAGCAGCAACATGCTAATCATTATGCCGACACAAAGGCCGGGCACCGAGTATACGACCTGAAAGGTACCGCCCACCAGGGCCGGAATGGCGAAAAATGCCAAGGTTCGATAGATGGCCTTCGTCTGCAGGCTCTCGACCCTGCGAGATTGCACAAATGCATGCAGGGACGTATGTATAACGTAACAGTAGCTGACGATGGGCTGGATCATATAGGCAAAGCCGCGACGATACACGCCCTGCGAATCGATATAGAACAGGGCGTGCGTCCAGTAACTGGTAAACGCCAGCACGACCACCAGAGCCGTAGGCAACGCTACAAGCACCACCCTATAGCGCGAGGTCAAAAGGCGAGAACCCTGCACCGTCTCGGAATAGATAAACCAAATGAGACACGCGATAGCAAAGAGCGAAAACGAAACCGCGTTGGAAATCCAGTTGGCAGCAATGCCCAACGTGCCGTCCACACCGTCCGAAAGCGTCCAGATCATATCGAATAATATGTACGCGGCAGAGGTGTAGCCAAGCATGCTAAACAATAGCTGCTGGGTGCTCGAGAACAAGGAGCGACGACTTCGCACGGCAAGCCCGATAAGAACAATCATGCATAGCACGAATATCTCAATCTTGAGTGCCTTAACCACTAGCGCCATCCCTTCAATACCCAAGTGGTCAGAATCGCCCAATTCGAATCAGGGCAATAAACACCCCTTTACTCCACAGGGGTAAAGGGGATAATAGCAGAGCGCCCGAACATCACTGCAAAACAGTTTCTGTTCGGGCGCCCATACGGCGCGAATTGCACACGCCGGCATCATTGATGGGTATCGATTGCTACTCGCCATCGATGTCAGTCGCGACGGCCTCCTCTATGGCCTCGACACCGACAGGCGACAGATCCTCCTTGCCTTGGCAGAACTTCTTGTCGACCCAGCCAGTCAGAATCGGAGCCATAATCGCCGTGATGATAACGGCGGTGGCGATCTGCGCATACGCGGTGGGCGCAAGCTCGGCATAGCGCGGCGCGACCTCAGCAAGAGCAACCGGCGTGGTCATAGCCGTGCCGGCGATGGTGGAGCAAGCCACAGCGGCCTTGCCATTGCCGCCGCACAGACGCTCGAACGCAAAGGTGATGGGACCGACGACAAACAGCGTGACAAGGCCCAGCAAGATGCCGGAAATACCGCCGGTGATAAAGCTCGACAGGCTCATGGACGCACCGAGCTGAAATCCGATGACGGCAATCGCGGGATTGGCACCGGGAACCAGCAGGTTCTTGATAAACGGGAACAGGTTGCCCAGAACCATGCCAATAACGAGTGGCAAGATGGAGCCGATAATGGTGCCAATGGGAATGTTGGCGAGGCCGGAAACACCGAGGATGATCATCGTGACGGCGGGGCCGGCCGTAAAGAACAGGATACCGACGGCGCCCTGCTCAGACTCATCGCCGAACTCGCCCATGATGCCCGTATAGAGCGCCATGTTGCAAAACGTGATGCCGCCGATGATAGACACGGAGCTCAGACCCAGGAAGTTGTCGTTAAAGAAATATGCCACGCCCAGGCCGAGAGCCGCTGCGACGACCAGCTTGGGGATCAGCACGACGATACCGGTCTTGATGGCACCCGGCGTGGACTTAAAGCTGATGCCGGCGCCCACAAACAGCAGGATCGCGGCGACGATGGCATTGGAGCCACCGCGGCAGGCAGCCGTAAAGAAGCCGCCGATCTCAAAAACCTGCGGGCAGAAGGTGTTGAGCAAAAGACCGACGATCATCGGATAGATCATGATGTCGCCCGGGATGCGCGGGACCTTGAATTTCTTTTGCTCGTTGGCGGTCGCTTCCTGTGCCATGAAACCCCCATTTCCGCTGACGGGGTACAAAAGCCCACGTCACGCTTTGCTACAGTAAAGTTTGACCATGGTACCAGAAGAAATAGACCAGCTCGGTGAGAAATTCGATTCGTTGGACAGGGGCGCTAAACGTGCCCCGCTCTTATATGAGGCTCAAAACGATATAGAACACGATGCCCGAAACACAGCACCACAGCATCGATTTTGTCTTGACCGCCACGGCCACGACGCCGGCAGCCGCAATCCAGGGAACCAAGGCAGGCCAGGGTCCCGCGTCGAACGCGCCGGGGCTCACCAAGTCGTTGGCG
Source organism: uncultured Collinsella sp. (assembly GCA_938023705.1). Lineage (GTDB taxonomy): Bacteria > Actinomycetota > Coriobacteriia > Coriobacteriales > Coriobacteriaceae > Collinsella. Next base: position 11,253 of record CALJDJ010000047.1, on the reverse strand, counting down.
ACCAGCGCGGCAAAGGCAGCGGGCGGGATATAACCCAGGGCCTCGGTAATGCGGGGCGACAGCGTTCTCCCGCGCAAGGCAAACGCCGGCGCGATGCGAAAGAACGCGATAGCAGCCCACGACGACAGCCACAGAACCAAGAACTCGTTAACGGGCATCGCGGGCACCTCTTTCGTCAAATACAGCATCGCACGCCAACGCAATGGCAATGCCGGCCACGACGCTTGCCGGCACGGCAATATTCGTGAGGCCCAAGAACTTGCATACGGCGACGGACACCGCGCCCGAAACCGCCGCGACAACGTTGCCGCGCGACAGCCGCTGCGAAAAGAGCAGGCAGATAAAGAGCGAGGTGCAGACAAAGGCTGCAATGGCGGTGGGAACATCGACAACGGCGCCGACGATGGCGCCCATCGTACACGAAACGCCCCATGTTGCGATGAGAATCACGTTGAGCACGAAGGACTCGCGCGGGCCCCAATCCTCCCCTTCAACCAACTTGGCAAGCGAGATGCCATATGCCTCCTCGGTAAGTGTCGCGGCAACAGCCAGCGTATGACGCTTCGAGGCACCCGTCAGATGCGGCGCGATCGATGCCGAGTAAAGCGCAAAGCGCGAGGAGATGGCAGCAACGCTCGCGACGATCGATGCTGCAGGCACGCCCGCCAGCCAAAGATTGCAGATCATAAACTGGCCGCTGCCCGTCACAAACGTGCTGCTCAGAGCAAAGACCATCCAGGGCTCCATTCCCGTCTGCCCCATGATCATTCCGCACGGCGCGCCTATTGCAATATAGGTAAGCATCACTGGCCAGACGATTTTAAAGATCCTAAGGACCATGCCACTCCCATTCTGGTAAGTCGTCTGCAGCGCGCCTTGCAACGCAGCAGAAATATCAACCGGTGGCAATAAAGTTCACCTACAATTGCCACCGGATCGAAAGACACAACTTTTTAGGAAGTCATTATGACAGCTATCGATCGAGACCGGGCGCGCGCGGCCTTCAAAAGCTACACCGATGCCTACGACGCCACCAGCCCACGCATCGCGCTCAAAATCGAGCATACGTACCACGTGGCCGAGGCATGCGATGCCGTAGCGCGCGAGCAGGGCTGGTCGTCAGAAGATATTGACCTGGCATGGCTTTGCGGCCTGCTACACGATATGGGCCGCTTTGAGCAGTTGCGGCACTGGGACACCTTTAAGGACGCCGAGAGCATGAGCCATGCAGCGCTGGGCATCGAGATCCTCTTTGGCGAGAATCCCGCCGATGCACCCGCCGTAACGAGCATCCGCGACTTTATCGATGACCCGGCAGAGGACGAACTGATCCGCGCGAGCATCGCCCACCACAGTGATTTTCGCCTGCCCACGGAACTCGACACCCGTACACGGAGCTTCTGCGAGATCGTGCGCGATGGCGACAAGATCGACATTATGCGCACCATCGCCGACAGCACCGTCGACACCATCCTCAAGGTGGATGAGGACACGTTTCTCGCCAGCCACTTCTCGACACCGGCGCTTACCGCCTTTGACGAGCACCGCTGCGTCGCACGCGATGAGCGCGATGAGCCCGCAGACTACCTGGTGGGACTCATCTGCTTTATGTTTGAGCTCGTCTATCCAGCGAGCCGCGCGCTGGCGCGCAAACAGGGCGATATCCACCGCCTGCTCGACGCGCCCTTTGGCATTACGCGGCCCTTTACCGACCCCGCCACGCAGGCAACCTGGAGCCGCCTAAAGGACGAGATGCGCGACTGGCTGACGCGCGCTTAGCGCTCAAGCTGAGCCAGCAGCTCCTCAACGATCTCAACGGCATCGCCGACGACCTTGTACTGGGCGGCACCGAAGATGGGGGCATCCGGGTCCTCATTGATGGCGACAATGCACTCCGCCCCACCGATGCCGGCGAGATGCTGGATAGCGCCCGAGACACCGATGCTCACGAGGAGCTTGGGCGAGACCGATACACCCGTCTGGCCAATTTGGTGGCGACACTCCAGCCAGCCGGCCTCCACCACGGGGCGCGTGCAGCCAAGCTCGGCACCCAGAGCCTCGGCAAGCTTTCGCATCAGCGGTAGGTTTTTCTTGGAGCCGATGCCGCGGCCCACCACGACTAGACGCTCGGCATCGGCAATTGAGGCCTGCTGTCCCCACTCCTCGGCGGGAATCGAGATCTCGACACAGGCCTTAACGTCATCCGCTAGCACTACCTGGGCAATCGTGCCGGAGCGGCTATAGTCAAACTCGGGCGCCTTAAAGATGCCGGGGCGCACCGTTGCCATCTGAGGACGGTGGTTGGGGCAGATAATGGTGGCCATCAGGTTGCCGCCAAACGCCGGGCGCGTCTGCTGCAGCAGACCCGTCTCCGTATCCATCGAAAGCACCGTGCAATCGGCCGTAAGGCCCGTCTGCAAGCGCACGGCCACACCGGGCGCCAGCTCGCGACCAAAGGCGGTCGCGCCGTACAGAATGGCCTCGGGCTTGCGCTCGGCTACCAAATCGCAGATCAAGCGGGCGTAGACCTCCGCGTCGTTCTGACGCAGGCGCTCGTCACGACAGACCAGAACTTCGTCCGCACCGGCGCAAATCAGATGCTCCAGGTCCCCGAGTGAGCCCTCGGGGCTCATGCCGACCAGCGCCACCAGACGGCAGCCGCGGGCATCGGCAAGCTCGCGCCCCTTGCCCATGAGCTCGAAGGCCACGGATGCAACGGCATCGTGCTCGTCAGTCTGCACGAAGATCCAGATGTCTCGATATGCGTCAAGGTCTGCCGCGCCGGCAGCCTCGTCGCGCTCAATCGAGATGGCGTTGACGGGGCAGGCGTCGACGCACCCACCGCACAGGATACAGCCGTCGGTTACGCGGGCACAGCGATTGGGGCGCTCACCCTCCACCACAATGCCGCCCGAGGCGCAGGCGCGAACGCAGCGACCGCAGCCGATACAGGCTTCGCCATCGATAATCAGCCCGCTCATCTATGCCATCCCCTCGATAATCTTGGCAAGTTTTACCGCCTGCTCGGACGCCGTTCCCTCAACGGCCTCGCACGTTTGGTCACGGTCGGGCACAAACGAGCGCACGACCTGCGTCGGTGATCCGGCAAGGCCGCAACGCGAGGGATCGGCGTTTACGTCGGCAGCGCTGGCCACACGCACGTCTGCATCCTCGGCCGCGCGAATACCGGCAATACTCGGCATGCGCAGCTGGCCAATCTCCTTGGCGGTCGTCATCGCACACGGCATCTCCAGGTACACCGTCTCCTCGCCGGCATCGCAGCCGTGGACGAGCGCCAGCGAGCCACACGTCGTAAATCCCGCGCTCTGCACACAGCTCACGTCGGTCACGCAGGGGACCCCAAAGGCGCCGGCCAGCTCGGGGCCGATCTGGGCCGTATCGCCGTCCACTGCCATCTTGCCGCAGATGAGCAGGTCAAAGTCCTCATCGAGTGCCTCGATGCCGCATTTGAGGGCATAGGTGGTGGCTAGGGTATCGGCGCCCGCAAAGGCTCGGTCGGTCAGCAGCAGCGCGTCGTCGGCACCGCGGGCGATGCAGTCGCACAGCAGCGATTCGGTCGCGGGGATGCCCATCGACACCACCGTCACACGCACGTCCATGCCAAAGCCGATAAAGTCGTCCTTCAGCGCTAGCGCACATTCGAGAGCACTTGCATCGAAGGGATTAATGACCGCCTGCTTGCCATCACGCACGATAGTATTGGTCTTGGGGTCCATCTTGACCTCGGTGCTTCCGGGCACCGCCTTGACGCACACCACCATATGGAAATCACTCATCTTCACGCGCCCCCTTTCTGGACGAGTTCATCCAAGAGCTTCTCCGTAAACAGGTTGCCGCGACCCAGCTGGCCGGCAGGATCGAGCTGGAGTTTGAGGCGCGCCGACTCGACCATGGCCTCGTGGCCGTACATCGTCTCCAAGAAGCCCGCCTTGATCTTGCCGACGCCGTGTTCGGCAGAAACGGCACCGCCCATGGCCGTGACCTCGGAAGCCCACTGGGCAAAGAGCTCTCCACCACGACGGTAGTCTTGCGCATCGCGCGGCAGGATGTTCACATGCAGATGGTTGTTCCCGATGTGTCCCCAGGCAGCAGACTCAAGCCCGCTTTCGGCCAGCGTGCGGCGATAGAGGGCCACGACATCGGCAAGGCGTGCATTGGGCACCGACATATCCGATCCCAGCTTGGTAATGGTGGGGTCGGTGCGGCGACGCTCGTCGATGAGCATGTTGACGCTCTCGGGCACCGCGTGGCGGAAGAACCGCTGGCACTCGCGATCGACTTCGGTGCGGGCGACCCATGTCGCATCGTCGCGGCCGCCCGCAAGCTCCAGCACCCATCCCAAGTGGTACAGCTCCTCGGTCGCCTGCGCCTCGTCATCGCAATCGAGCTCCACGTAGACACAGACCTTTGCCTCGTCGTCGAGCGCCGGCAGCGAGGCAAACGCCGTCGACTGCTCGCGCTGGCGACGTAGAATATCCAGGGCGCCAGCATCGAAGTACTCGATGGCAGCCGCATGGGACAGGACAGGGCGCACGGAATCGGTAAAGGACACCGCCTTGTCCTCGCTATCGAAAAAGCAACTCACACCCCAAACGACCGCAGGCGCCGCCTGCAGGGCAATCTCGAGCTCGGTGATAACGCCGAGCGTGCCGCACGCGCCGATAAAGAGGTCGATGGCGTCCATATCGTCCGCAACGAAATAGCCTGAGGCATTTTTTGTCTCGGGCATGGTATAGCCGGGAAGATCGAGCTCGAGCGTACGGCCCTCTGCCGTCACGAGCGACAGGTGGCGGCCCTGGGCAAAAGCCTCGCCGCGCTGAAGCTCAAGCAAATCGCCATCAGCCAGCGCGACGTGGAGTCCCGTGATATGCGGGCGCATGGGGCCGTAAGCGTAGCTGCGGGCGCCGGAGGCGTTGCATGCCGCCATGCCACCCAGACAGGCAGATGCCTCGGTGGGATCGGTGGGAAAGAACTGCTCGGGGGACTCTTGGAACTCCTCGTAGGCCTCAAGCGATGCCTGGTCCCAACCAGCGGTCGGCAGTACCTTCTTGCTCAGCTGCTTACGCAGCTCCGAGAGCACAACGCCCGGCTCCACGCGCAGCAGAAATTGGCCTTGTTCATCGCGGCGAAGGCCCAAGTAGCGATTCATACGGGAAGTATTGAGGATATGCCCACCGTGGGGCACGGCACCGGCGGCAAGGCCGGTTCGGGCGCCCTGAACCGTTACCGGGACACGCTCGGCATGGAGCGTTTCCAAAATGGCACGGACCTCGTCTTCCGTTGTCGGAAACGAGATGCTCGATGCTTCGCCCGATGCACGAGATTCATCGCGGCCATACTCTTCGAACTCATCGGTGAAGGGTTTAATGGTTGCAGACACGCGAACTCCCCCTTTAGCTAACTACAGTGTTTGCAGGGAGATGTTACCGCATCGTTTCGTCGACGTGTTCGAGACCGTCTCCATAATTGGCGATTTTTACGTTTGTGCAATTCGGCGAACGGCAAGGCTTCCTCGGCAGACGATGCTTTTGACACATATCGCCCCGCCGTCGCCGACCGCTCGATTGTCGCTCGAAAAAAGTTGAAGTAATTTTTTCCACCTTTTACCTGCGGAGATGTCAATCCGTCAAGCATTTGGTCAGAAATTGGTCAAGTAGCGGCTGATACGGTCGGCGTCGACAGCCAAAACCGATAGAAGTTTTGGCCCCAGAAGCAGGGAGGTTCCCATGGCATATTACTGGCCCCAGTACGGCGTCGCCATCGAGGTCGACGACGATCCCTATCTCCTGCCTTTCGACGAAGAGGCGTTCCCCGATACGGCGGTCTACCACGTCACCACCGATGTTATCTGCGACCCCGAGTCGTTCTCGGCGCTCGCCCACCACATCGCGCGTATCCACGACATCGAGCTCCCCCACGACTTTGACGAGCTCATCTACTCGCGCCGCCTGATGCTTCACATGCTCTTTGGAGCGGACCCGTCCACGTTCGCACGTGTCTACACCACCAAGGACGCCGCATGAGTGCGAAGAAGCCGCCCCGCCTCGCAGGACTGGGGCGTCGCAAGAAACTCGTCGTTGTCTGTCTGGCTATCGTCTGCGCCCTTGTCGCCGTAGGACTATACGCCTGGCAGTCGCAGCCCGTGCCCGAAGCGGGCGCCTCAGTCACGACGGCAGAGGGTAAATCGCGACAAGAAATCCAAGATGAGCTCGATGCCATCGTCCGCGACAACATGATGACGATTTCGGTCGCGCCGGTCGCTCAGCTACAGGAGGACGGCAAGCTGCGCGTCAACGTGCAAAACGTCCAAGACAATAAATTTCCCCAGCGATTCCGCGTCATCCAAAACGACGAGACCATGTACGAATCCGGTGTGGTCGAGACCGGCAAGACAATCGAGACGTGCCCCGCCGGCGACATCAAAGAAGGCGAGGCATACATCGAGATCCAGGCACTCGATGCCAAGACCCTCGACAGCCACGGCAATCCGACACGTGTCAAGGTACGGGTTGAGCAAGCCGAGAACTAGCTTTTTCGACCGACGCGGCACCGCACGCAATTCACCAGCATTCGTCCAATCATCGCGGGGACGGCCCGCGGCGAATAGAAAGGAACGACCATGGACATCACCAGGAACATGAACGGAGCCAGAGCGCTCGTCGTGGGCGCAGGGCTCGCGCTCGCGCTCGCAATGGGCGCCGCCCCGACGCCAGCTCTGGCAGCCGGGCGCGTTGGAACCACAAAAGTAATGGTCAGGACCGAGATCGACAACGTAGAGTTCAAAGTTCCGACGGTTATTCCCTTCGTCGCCAAGGCCGACGGCACGCTTCAGGGCCCCTCAGAAGACGCGACCACCATCGACAATCATTCGGCCTACGGCATCCATGTCACCAACATGAAGATCGACGCCATGAACACCTGGACCATTGCCGCCGACGCCAAGGCCGGAACCGCGCAGAATTCCATCGACTTTAAGGTCGGCCCCAACGGCGCACTCCAGAACGCCAGCGCCGCAATGCAGGAGACGGGCCTCGATCTTTCCAAGAATGCAGCCTTCGACATGGGCTACCAGGGCATTGCCGGCGGCACGGACAAAATTAAGCTCAAGACAAGCGGAAACGTCGCCCGCGTCACGCGCGACATCTTCCGCGTAACCGGCGAAGGCGATCAGGTTGCAACGATCACCTGGACGGTCGAGCCCGGTGCGCACACGGCATAAGGCCGTCGCCCTGGCCGCCGCCGTCAGTATCCTAGCGTTTGGGCCAGCCATGGCCTTTGCCCAGCAAGAACAGGCGCAGGCCGCCACGCAGGTGACGGTCGACCTCTCGGAGCTCGACCGCGGCTGCCGCGAGGAACCGTTGGCTCAGACAGGCGACAGACGATGGCTCTTGGCAGCAGGCGCCACGGCAGCAGGCGCGGGAACCGCCGGCCTCGGTCTGCACATCAAACGCAGCCAGAAATGAAACACGGACAGGCCACACTAAATTAGCTAAGGAGACCCCATGGCATCGAAGAACCTTTTGCCCGTCGTCGCACTCTGCGGCGCGCTCGCAACCGGAACGCCTGTCGCCGCTTGGGCGACTCCCGTCATGGCAGACTCCTTACCAGCAGCCCTAAGCTCCGCACCAAATCCGTCGAGCGCCATTGCGTGCAAGCGTTTTTCGTTCGCACAGGCCGCAATCTCAACCTCGGGATGCCTTCGTCGTAATACGGACGGCTCGATAGTCGTGGATATCAATCGTTCGAACAAGGCAAACGGCTCCCAGGCGGGGTGCGCCGTCTGCACGTGGCGCTCGATTGTGCTCGATGCAGATGGCGATCCGTGCGATTTGGGGTTGCGCATCGATATCGCTTCGGTCGATGACTCGGCGAACGGAGCGAAGGTCGCCTTCGACGGTGCGTTTTTCGAGAAAGGAGGCGGTATATGTCTGGGCTGCGCCGCCGCGAATGCAGACGATGTGCAGCCCACCCTCTCATTCACGGCATCGCTGCGGCTGACCAAGGCGGGCACCGATGCCATCGCGGCGGGAGAAGCATCCCTGCTGTTCTACGCCGCCAGTACCGAAGACACAGACATTCATTTCGAGAAGCCGGCCGGATCGCTCAGCCTTACGCGCGGGACGGAGGCAGGCCCTATTGCGATCGATACCCACACGCTAGGCAGGCAACGCATTCTTGCCGACCCGGCGCTTCTCGAGATGGAGTGGAACGGATCCGGAGCCGTCGGGATTGTCCCCTCCGCGCTTAACGCCAAGACGCTCCCCTCAAACGACGAACCCATCAACGCAACCATACAAGAAGAAAGCGCGGACAAAGAAGCAGGTGCGGGCGACACGCCGTCGCCGACAAACAGCGCCCCAGCTTCTTTCGAAGCACCGAATGAGCCCGCTGCCGATCCAAACGATCCCGAGCTCGCGGACAGTCTGGGGCTTGCTGATCCTCAGGAGATCGATGAAGGTAACTGCTGCGTGCTTGCCGCCCTCGACCACACAGAGGTCATCGACGCCGCGAGCATCGAAGTTGCCGCCGCCAATCAGCCCGTCCGCAAGTCGGCCATCATCGCATTTCCCGAATCCATCGAAGTCGTCTTTTTGCCATCAGGCGAGGTCGTGGCCCCAACACTGCTCACCTTGTTGGGCGCCAAGAATACTCGAAACGAAATTAAAAAGGTCACGGTTGTCGACCCTGCAACCACCGCTAAACTGCGTCTATACGCCGTTGCCCCAGACGGAGGCAAGACCTTGGAATTCGATGGCGACACACTCCTAGCCTGGCGACGTCTGGACATTATGCAAGACGTCTCGTATCAGATCGAACTCGAAGGGTTTGATCGTACCCGCGATGCCAATATCATCGCCGCGGCTATTGAATCCCCACAGCGGCTTATGACACTGCGCTTTGACTACTATCCCTATGTCCCGACAACCACCTGAGGCTTAAATACTGCGCGTCGTTGCTAATACCACTTATATAACGTATTAGATGAGTCGCGATGTGTCTCGCATTCCATTCTGCTACGATTGCCACGTTGGCATCAATACAGGAGGGCTCATGCCGGGCTTGGGAACAATCATCAACGTTGTCCTTTTAGTTGCGGGCGGTCTTTTGGGATTAGCGGGCGGTCGCTTTATCACACCGCGTATCCAAGACACGCTCATGAAAGCGTCGGGGCTGTGCGTCCTGTTTATCGGCCTTGGCGGCACCATGCAAAAGATGCTCCTTATCGATGGAAAGGCGCTGTCGACCACCGGTACCACCATGCTCATCGTCTCATTTGCGCTCGGTTCGCTCATCGGCGAGGCCGTCGACTTGGAAGCCGCCATTGAGAACCTTGGCGAATGGCTCAAGCGCAAAACCGGCAGCGAGGGCGATAACGAGTTCACCAACGCTTTTGTCTCGACTTCGCTCACCGTGTGTATCGGCGCCATGGCCATTGTGGGATCGATTCAGGACGGCCTGCTCGGCGACTGGTCAACGCTTGCCCTCAAGGGCGCACTGGACTGCATCATCGTCTGCACCATGACGGCCTCACTTGGCCGCGGCTGCATCTTTTCCGCCCTGCCCGTCGCCGTGTTCCAGGGGACGATCACGCTGTTTGCCGGTGCACTCTCCCCCATCATGACCACGGCAGCCCTCGACAGCCTTTCGCTCGTAGGCTCCATGCTCATCTTCTGCGTCGGCGTCAACCTTATCCGTCCTCAGACCTTCCGCACTGCCAATATGCTTCCCTCCGTCATCATCGCCGTCATCTACGCCCTCCTGTTCTAAATCTATCTACGTAGCGGTATCTCGAACATCTGTTTGATGCTGTGCTATGATATGAGGTCACCGTAGCTGCGTTCGAGAGGAGGAGCGGTGGCCGACCAGGACATCAAGATGCTCATCGAGCGCATTATGGCCGAGGCTCGGACCCATCAGTCCGCCCGCTTCTCAAACGAAATCTACGCAGACGAGCCGATTCTCAAGACCGGCCGACAGATGCAGAACTTCCTCCCCGACCAATACCGCAAGATGCGTGAGATATCGCGTTGGCAAGAAGACCCAAAGGGCGGCGCGGGCCGTTGGCTTTCGGAAGCCGAACTTTTCTACCGCCAAGGCCTGCTGATGGCCGACTTTGAGGACGACTGTCCCTACAACGGCACCTTTAAGTCGTACTTTCCCACCTACAACGCCATGAGCGACCGGCAGTTGCGCGGCTACTTTACCTGGCGTGCCCAAGTGCGCCGCGGGAATATCGAGGAGACATCGACCTCGTTTGCCTTCTTGTATCTCTACGAGCTGATCTGCGGCATTGGCGTAGATGATCCGCTCGATGGTTTTAACAAGATCAAGGCTTTTTGGGATGTCTATCGCGCCTTCGAGCCCGGCATCGACCGGTTTGCGCGCGTGTGGCTGCAGGACTACGCCGTGTTCCACGGGCTCGACCCCAAGCTGCTTCGTGACTCTAAAACCGTCATGTTCGATAACGCCCTTATCGAGCTGCGGCGCGCGGCACGAGACCTTGTACCAGCACCGGCACCGTCGGACCAGGCGCCCAAGCGTCGCAAGGCCTCCGAGCCCACGCTCCCCCTTCCGCCCGACGAGGCGCGCGAGAAACGACTCATGGCCGCCATCAATGCCCTCTCCACGTACAACCTAAGTAACTCGCGGCTCGACCGCAGCCACCACCGCGATCTGCGCCACGTGGCGTGCGCCGCGTATGTCCGCATGACGCGCTACTATGACACGCACCGAAAGACCGGCATCGTGGCGAGTTTATTTGGGGAGGAGACGGCCATGCCCTACACCATGTTTGCGTCGGCCGTATTCTTTGCGCCCGAGCGCCACGAGGACTGCGAATATCGCCTGGACCCCATTCACGTCTACCGCTGCCAAAACGGGTTTTGGGAATGCATGCGCATTCACGGCAGCAGACAAAAAAGTAGCAAGCTCGGTGAGATGATGCGCGCCTGCGACCAGCGCCTACGCCTGGCCCTGGACCCCGCCCATCCCCTTAAGGAAGAGAAGGTCCCCAAATATCTGGCCAAGATTATCGATGACGAAATCACGGCATGGCTTTCATGGGATGCCGCACATCAGCCCGTCAAGATCGATATCGACCTGAGCCAGCTGGGGCACATTCGGAGCGCCGCCGCACAAACGCGCGAGGCGCTTTTGATCGACGAGGAGCGCGAAGACAGCACGCTTGCAGATGCCGAGACAGCGGACTCAGGGCAACCGGAAGCCGAGCCC